>NZ_JBHNYX010000002.1:0-185849 GCF_054960505.1 Alteromonas sp. G4i13
ATGCGATCGTAGATCGCACTTTTTATCATCTTCGTTTTCTCACGGCGCTTAAGGTGTGGTAAGTTTTTTCGGGTCTAGTAGTGATTCTAGCTCGCCTCTGGGGATATCTGTCATCGCTTCAGCCACATCAATAACAGGCTTGTTTTCTTTGTAGGCTGTTTTTGCTATTTCTGCGGCTTTAGCATAGCCAATAACAGGGTTGAGCGCGGTGACGAGCACGGGGTTTCTGTAAAGCGCAGCTTCAATGTTATCTTGATTTACAGTAAAGCCCTCGATCGCCTGCTCGCCGATTAGCGTCGCACTGTTGGTCATTAGCGACAGACTTGAAAGCAAATTGCTGGCAATCATTGGTAGCATTACATTTAACTCAAAATTCCCAGACTGCCCACCTACGGTAATCGCCGTATCGTTACCTATTACCTGTGCTGAAGCCATCGCCACTGCTTCCGGAATGACCGGGTTTACCTTGCCGGGCATAATCGATGAACCTGGCTGTAGCGCAGGCAGCGCAATCTCACCTAAACCAGCCAAAGGCCCAGAATTCATCCAGCGCAAGTCATTAGCAATTTTCATAAGGGTGACGGCTAAACTTTTTGTCGCACCGGAAAGCGTCACTGCTGTGTCTTGAGAGCCAATCAATGCAAAGAAATTGTCAGCGGGCTTAAACGCAATGTCGGTCAGCTCCCCTAGCGCATCTGAAAATGTCGTAGCAAAATCCGCATGGGCGTTTACACCTGTTCCCACGGCAGTGCCTCCTTGGGCAAGGGTTTGAATAGCTGGCTGCACAGCGCGCAGGGTTTTAATCTGCTGCTTAAGCTGAGAAGCCCAAGCCAGTAAGCTTTGATCCATGCCTACAGGCATCGCATCCATGAGATGAGTGCGTCCGGTTTTGCAGTATTGCGCTACCGACTTTGCTTTAACTTCAATAGTACGAACTAAACTTTCAACGGCCGGTATAAGCTCGTTTGACAATGCAATAGCCGAGCTAACATGAATGGTGGTAGGGATCACATCATTTGAACTTTGCCCGTAATTTACATGATCATTCGGATGAACCTCTTCGCTGGAATAACGAGAGGCTAAGCGAGCAATGACCTCGTTGGCGTTCATGTTTGTGCTGGTGCCTGAACCAGTCTGAAATATATCAACGGGAAAATGCTGCATCACATCATCAAGTGCCAACAGCTCATCACAGGCTTTAACTATCGCTTGGCCGCGATCTTTATCCAGTACTTTGAGTTTCATGTTGGCTTGTGCTGCGGCCTTTTTTACTGTAATCAACGCGCGTACGAAGGCCTCCGGCATGCGCTGCCCGCTTACAGGGAAGTTTTGAATGGCACGCTGAGTTTGCGCGCCGTAGAGTGCATTTTCGGGGACCTGTAGCTCGCCCATACTGTCGCGTTCTGTGCGTGTTGCTGTCATGACTCGTATCCTTGTGTTGATATAGCTAGTTTTTCGGCGTGGTTGCCACGTTTTTATCAGAATCCTATTAGGGCTAGTGGCATTAGAAAACTAGGCCCTAGTAAGTGAATTATAAAAAATGGTGCACTAGCGCTTGCAGACCTTTCCTGTACATCAAAGATCAACAGGCTCTCTGGTGTTCATGTCTATTTTTATTCTCGCAAGCGCAATTCGATCACTCTCGTTACACGCGTAGCGCTCAGCTTTAAGCAACGGCTTGTACAAATGCTCTAAACAACTATGCCGCCATTGCTGACTGACCTGCGGATCGCACAGGGTTTCATAAAGCACCTCAACCGCATTTTTATAGATAGAAAATTTGTCTCTATCACTTGGCAATAAGTTGGCAACGAAAGTTACGCCATCTAGATAGTTTCTTAAAAGCGTTGAGTTCAGCTCATTGTCGTTGTATCCAAATCGAACGTGTTGAACTGCATTTCGTATCGAAGACATGTGCATCCCTTGTGCGTGAAAAAACAAAAAAGCTCGATGTACATAAAAGCGCTTTCTTTATATACCACTCAATATAAATGATAATCGTTAGCATTTACAATGATCCAGTGCTATTCTTTTTCGTAAAGAAAATTGGATCTTCCAATTCCACCGATAGGTGAAGTTAACCAAAATTCAAAGGACATTATTTATGATCAAGAAGTTACTTGGTGGCACAGCCCTTTTTCTTATGGCCTCTGGTGCATTTGCTAACGAATGCGAAGTGACTGTGGAATCAAACGACGCCATGCAATTCAATACGTCGAACGTTGTTATCCCGGCGAGTTGTAGTGAGTTTACCGTGACCTTGAAGCACACAGGTCAGTTACCTAAACAAGCTATGGGCCATAACTGGGTGATGACAACAAAAGCCAACGGACAAGCAGTGGCAACAGACGGTATGAGTGCGGGTTTAGACAACAATTACGTTAAGCCAGACGATGAGCGTGTAATTGGCGCGACTGACATTATTGGCGGCGGTGAACAGACTTCTACGACCTTTTCTGTTGAAGGGTTAAGCAAAGATGAAGAATACATGTTTTTCTGCTCGTTCCCTGGTCACATCGGCATCATGAAAGGCATAGTTACGCTTTCGAGCTAAGGCGTTGCGAAAACTAGGCGTGCTTGATTAGGCACGCCTTAAACATGAATATCAGTAGGTCGAGGGTGTAGTTGTAATGGATACGGCGTCTCACACATCAAAAAGCGCTAAGGCGGTGGTCCGGTATAAGCACTTACCTTCTTTTACAAGCGCCCTATTAAAAAACGTTTTTTTTCCTCACTTAACCAATAAACGGCTGTTGATGCCGCTGTTTATAGCCATTCTTCTTACTTATAACAGCACCCGTGCGGTTACCTTATCGGTGTTGTCAGATGCATTTTTTCAAGTGGCAGCGTTTGTATATGCATCGCTTGCGCTTTATTACGTCGCCACGTTGCGCGTTTCGGCCGAAGCCATTGGTAATTATATGAAAGCGCACCCTGTACATGAGGTAGGATTATCTGCCCTACTTGGTGCTCTTCCAGGCTGCGGCGGTGCTATTATCGTTGTCACTCAGTACACGCGAGGTGTGACAAGCTTTGGAGCTGTGGTAGCAGTGCTAACCAGCACTATGGGCGATGCCGCATTTCTGTTACTCGCCCAAGCACCGTTAGATGCCTTAACCGTAATGGCCGTCAGCGTCACGGTGGGTGCAATGACGGGGCTAGTGGTCAATAAATTTCATAATTACCAGGCTCCTGAAGCCGATGGTGCGCTCCAACAATCGCAAAACTGTGATAAACCCAAAACAGTAAGCCACAAAGCCATATCACTTTCTAAAGTATTCTGGATGATTGCGAGCTTACCCTCGTTGGCGATTGCGCTTGGTTTGGCCTTTCAACTTCCCGTACACAGTTACCTTGCTATCAGTGAAAGTACACTAACGCTGATTGGTGCCGCGTTATGTATGTCGAGCCTTGGACTATGGTCTTTTTGTGGTTCGGGAAGCGGATACGCTTCGATTACGAAAGAGGATTTAATTCCGCCTCCGCCTAAATGGCAAGAGAAAGCCGCATTAGACACACAGTTTGTATTGGCATGGGTAGTACTCGCGTTTCTTATGTTCGAGCTGTCTGTTGTCTGGTTTGGGCTAGACATTACAGGGCTGCTTCAATCCATGGGCCCCGGCTTAGTTGGCCTGGCGATCATCATCGGGTTCTTACCTGGTTGCGGTCCGCAGATATTGGTAACCAGCTTATACCTTAATGGCGCAGTTCCGTTTTCAGCCCAACTTGGCAATGCAATAAGTAATGACGGCGACGCGTTGTTTCCCGCCATTGCGCTCTCACCCAAAGCAGCGCTTATTGCCACAGTGTACTCTGCTATTCCTGCGTTTCTTGTGGGTTATGGCTACTGGTATTTGTTTGAATAAAGCTTTCGATGCGTTAAAAGGTTGAATTAACGGAAAGGATAGCGCTGCCCCACAGCGATTACTCTATTTCGACAGAAAGCGCTTCACTCCACGGCACGCTTATCTCATAGTTGCCTTTACGGGTTTTGTATTGATAGACCGTTGTAGAAAAACTGATGGATTCGGGGTTTATATCTTCCTCGATAGTGAGAGTTGCGTTCACGGCTTGGAAAAAGCGAAAGCGGTATTTGATATCTTCTGCCAGCAGGCTCGATTCGCCGGATTTCAGCGTGATCGCTTCACCGTTTCGCTCACCGACTACGGCAATATCTAAACTGCCATTTATCACTGCTTTTTGCTGTTTAGACTGCAGCAGAACCAACCTAAGTTGATAGGTATTGTCACTTAACTTAAAAACTTCTACCCCTTCAATGGCAAAACCTTCGTCGGTTTTCTCAGGCGCCACGACGCGTTCATAGAAACTCAGTAATTCTTGTTGTGCCTCTAATTCTTTTTTCTGTTCGCCTAATGTATTGGTAATGCTCTCTGTCTCGAGCGTGGCAAGCTCCATGGCGACTTCCAGCTGATTCACTTTGGTAGTAAGCGCATGATTTTCTTCAGACAAAATAGCAATAGTTTCTTGCTGAGCCTGTACTTTCTTGCTGTCACCTTCGTCAATAATTCGCGCTAGCTTATAGCCGAACCCAACCATGGCAAACATAATAAGCGCCACTAACAGTGTCCACTTGTAGTTGCCTAAAACTTCTTTTAACTGATCTGTCGTCATGATATCTACATCAACAAAAAACACCGTGCGCTAAGGCGCTCTAAACATTATGAATTTTAGGTGTTTATGGTAAGCTTCTTTTTACGTTAATCTACTGTACCACAACATGCGCTTGCAGGCTTTAAGAGAGGAAGTAGCTCATCCACGCACATCCATTCAGTTGTGCATGCTGGGCATTGTAGGGGGAACCTGCGCGGCGCTTATCATTATACTGTTTCGGCTGTGCGTAGAATGGCTACAAGAAACAGGCGTTTCGTCGCTTCAGTCGGTGCTTACCTATGACTGGTTGGTTTGGCTTATCATGCCATTTATCAGTGTAGGGTTAATTCTATTTATCGCCTTTCTTACGGGCTTCAAGCACTACCGTTTGGGTATTCCCTTCGTTATTCATCGAGTGAAGTACTATTACGGTCATATTCCATTTAGAACCACCATTAACCAGTTCTTTGGGGGCATGCTAGCCCTGGCCGGCGGTTTCGTTGTTGGTCGAGAAGGCCCTTCCGTTCATTTAGGCGCGTCAGGCAGTAGTTTCTTAGGGCAATGGCTTCGCTTGCCCTACAACAGTATTCGAATACTTGCAGGCTGCGGCATTGCGGCAGGGATCTCCGCATCCTTCAACACCCCGTTTGCTGCCGTAATATTCGTGATGGAAGTGGTACTTAGGGAATACAAAATACATATTTTTGTTCCTGTCATGCTGGCTGCTGCCTGTGGCTCGGTGCTCACTCGCATTGTATTTGGAGAAGTAAACGAGCTTTCGTTTTTATCGTTTAATGCATTTAGCCAGTGGATGTATTTTTACTTGGTGCTGCTAGGCATTCTGTTGGGCATGCTGGCCGTTTTATTCAATAGCCAGCTTATGCGGGTGATGACGTGGTTCAGGCCGGTTTCCATGGTGTGGCGTTTAATACTTGCTGCGCTAATTACCGGTACCATTGGTATGTTTATACCTGAAGCCCTTGGCGCCAACTTTATCGATGTTGAGCACTTATTTGATAGCTCCCCCGGCGCGCTGCTGTTGGTTTCTACTTTGGTGTTTAAAGTTATCTTGGCGGTTTTTGCTATTGGCCTCGGTATTCCAGGAGGGATCATTGGCCCTGTGATGGTTATTGGCATGCTTGCTGGCGCCGTACTTTTATTGCCACTGTCGTACTTTATTGACGTACCCGAATTTACCAACAGCTTTGCCCTGTTAGGCATAGCAGGCATGTTGACCGCAGTATTGCACGCGCCTCTTGCAGCGCTTTCCGCGGTTATGGAACTATCGTACAGCCCGCAAATTATTCTACCAGCCATGTTGGTAATTGTGCCTGCTTACGTGACTTCTACGCAGTTCTTTGGCAACCGCTCTATTTTCATACGCCAGCTTGATTATCAAAATCTCCCTTACGCTATCTCGTCTATTCGTGAAGCACTTGAGAAAACGGGCGTACTTGCAGCGATGAATACCGAGTACAAGCTATTTCACGATGCGCCGGAGCAAGCGTTAATTAACTACTTAGAAAGCGATCCAACAAAAATTGTCATTCAGAAGTTAAAATTTGAAATAGATGTGCAGTATAAGCTGGTCCAATACAATGTGAGTTTGGAACACGATGCAACAGCGTTAAACTATTACGAAATGGAAGGTATTAGCGCGCAGTCTACGCTGCACGAAGTATACGAACACCTTAAAAACTCGCGCTCTGGCGCAGTTTATATTTACGATCAGGAGCTAAACGATATTATTGGCGTAGTAACGTGGAATATCTTACAAAGCTTCTTACAAAAGGCTCATTATTAGTATGTACATTTTATGGTTTAAAGCGCTGCACATCTTTTTCATGCTGGCTTGGATGGCAGGACTTTTCTATTTACCGCGACTTTTCGTGTATCACGCGACAACGAAATCTCAAGTGGTAAAAGACGAATTTAAGGTCATGGAGCGCCGCCTGTGGTTCTTTGTTACTCCATTCGCCTTGTTAACTCTGGCATTCGGCGTTGCGCTTATTGTCAGCTATGGTGGAACTTGGTTTAAAATGTCGGGGTGGCTTCATATAAAGTTGCTGCTGCTTCTTGCTATTTACGGCTATCACTTCTATTTGTTTAAGTTAATGAAGCAATTTGCACGCGACGAAAATAGACACTCTCCGCGCTTTTATCGCTTTTTAAATGAAGCGCCGGTGCTTATCATTCTCGCCATCGTTTGCCTGGCTGTGGTAAAACCTTTATAAAAGTTTAAGCCAAACTAAATAGTAAAGGCGCACGTACAAAATTATTGAAAAGTCAGTACTCAAGGAACCAGTACTGCTGTGTAGTGTGAGAAGTAATTTTAAGCTTGTTGTTGAGAGTGTTGTAAGCATTGCACATAGTCGCCCAGAACCTGCTGTTTCTCGGGTTTAATGAATTGTTTTTATCGGAATGCTATACATGGATGACAGTAATCAACACCTCAAGTATTTGCTCAAACAGACAGACATTACCTTTAAGGCGCTTATGAGAGAACCTGCTTCACGACTTCTTAACGAGCAATACGAAAAGGCGAAACTTGAACTAGACAGCTATACCGCTTCGCTTAAACACACATTGAATCAACGGCATCAACAACAAAGACAGCGCTAATTTTGAATTAGCGTTTTTTGTTTTTTTGCTTCTCCTACGGCTCCCAGTTATCAAATTTGCCCTAGGTTACTTTGTTAAAGGTTTCAAATTGATTGGGTAATGTGCCTGCTAGCTCCCCTGACAACTTAGTGTAATCTGCCAGCACCGAAGGAAGCTGTTTAACAAGCAAGTTTATGTTACTTTCAAGCTGAGCAGTTTGTTTGTCGTTTCGGTAAGACAAGGCTAATTCAATATTAGCAAGCGTTGAGAAAAGCTTTAAACATCGAGACAAACGAGCTTCTGCAGGTTCTGTTTTCTCAGGCTCGTTACTGTCACAGTCTTTCTTGTTCCCTTTATTTTTTTCTAAATGCTTCTCCCAATGATTCCAAGCTTTTTGCCACACGGGTTCTAATTGCTTGTGCACGTGTAAAAGTCCATTTAGCCAGCTTTCGAGCTCTTTCGAAGGCCTTGTCGTTCCTTGCACCTCTATCGCAACGGTTAATTCACTAGGCACGGGCGACTTATCCTGACGCATAAAATCCAAATGCGCCCGCAGGCCATTCATTAATGTATCGGCAAGCTTATCTACATCTTTGTCTACAAGGTGGCTGTCACTAGACTGTATGAGCCACGGCATCCACTGTTCGGGCATGGGAATTTCTGGTGCGGAGGCAACGGCAAAGATCATTCCATCTACGTAATAAGCATCCGGAAGCACATTTTCGAAACTGGGAAGCGAAACAATATCGCTGATTGTGTTTATTGGAAACCCATCTTTCACCATTACCATCCTATTTTAATTTGCGTTCTCTTTTATGAAACGGTAGTCTGCGCGGCCACTTTGTAGAGGGCATGTTTTGTAACCTTATATCTACCCAAAATAATGGGAAATAAGGTAGAGAGTAAACAACAAACTTCTACACTGGGTACGCGACAATAGGTTTAAAACCAATCTGTTACTGTATTGGTTTAGCGGTACTGTTGCGTGCTCGCCTACCTATTGTCATGATAGCAAAACTTAACTAAGAGTCGTTGCAATGGCAAAAGATAAATCAGGATACATCATCGCGGCCGCCTTTATTGGCCCTGGAACAGTAACTACGGCAAGTCTGGCAGGTGCAAACTTTGGCTTTCACCTAGTATGGGCGCTCCTTTTCTCCATATTCGCAACCATAGTATTGCAAGACATGGCTGCGCGTTTAGGTGTGGCCAGCGGCCAAGGCCTAGCCAGTGCAATGAAAAACATGGCTTACAAGCCATGGCTAAAGAATCTTTTTATCGTGCTTATTGTCAGTGCTATCGGCATTGGCAACGCAGCCTATGAATCGGGCAACCTAACCGGCGCTGCAATCGGGCTAGACGCATTTATCAGTATAGGCATTGGTCCCTGGGCCAGTATTTTGGGCACGATCGCTATAGTTTTACTCTGGTCGGGCAGCTACAAGTGGATAGAGACAGTACTGGTTTATCTCGTCTTTATTATGGCTGGCGTATTTCTTATCACGCTGTTGGTAGCCAAACCTGATATCGCCGCGATGTTTAGTCAGTTAATGTCTCCGCGGCTGGACGCTGACGCCATTACCACGGTGCTGGCGCTTATTGGTACCACCATCGTGCCTTACAACTTGTTTCTTCACGCGAGCCTAGTTGCAAAATCATCGAAAGGCCAAGATAAACAAGACGCGGTCGTTGCGTGCCGAAACCAGTCTGCTAGAGCTATTAGTATGGGTGGGCTTATTACGCTTATCGTAATGGCAACAGCAATGATGGCGTTCTTCAATCAAGCTGCCACTATGGACGCTTCAAACATGGGCGAACAGCTTAAACCGGTTTTAGGTGACAAAGCTCAGTGGTTCTTTGCACTAGGGTTATTCGCCGCAGGCTTAACCAGTGCTATCACTGCGCCGCTAGCAGCCGCTTATGCGGTAACAGGAGCACTAGGGCTTTCTGACGATATGCAAAGCAAGAGCTTTAAAGCGGTATGGTTTATCATCATTGTAGTGGGTGTCAGCGTTGCAGCACTTGGCTTTAAGCCCCTACCCGCCATCTTGTTTGCTCAAGCGACCAATGCTCTTTTGCTGCCAATTATTGCCATATTCCTATTGATCGTTATGAATAAAAGCACCGCACTGGGTGAATTTAGAAACACATGGAAAAGTAACCTGGCAGGCTTTCTAGTAGTAGGTACTGTGATTGGTTTAGGCCTGTATAAACTAATCGGCGTATTTAGCTAATCTCCAAAATGGCAAAAATGGGGTCAGAGTAATTTTCTCCCTTTGTATGTCATTATAGTGTGCACTCGCAGATAGCAATGAAATTACGTGACTAACAAACTAACTGCATATGAGAAGGGCCAAAGTAATACTTTGGCCTTTTTTAATAGAGAGCGTAGCTGCAAAAAGTACTCTGCCCCCATTTTGGGGCTGAAAAAGTACTCTGACCCCTATTTTTAGCTGGCGAGGCGTTGCAGAATATCCTGGAGCATCGCTTTACTGCAGCCAAAGTTAATTCTGAAATGATCCGCCTTGTGAAAATCGATGCCTGGTGACGGGCCTACGCCTTTCTCTTCGGCCCACTGCTGGACGTTCTCTACACCTAGTCCACTGGCGTCTACCCACGCAAGGAACGTCGCATCGGCTTTGAGCATTTTAAGCCCGTCAATGCTGTTTACTGTGTTAAACACCATATCTCTGTTTTCACGCAAGTAGGTAAGTTGCTGCTGATGCCACTCATCACATTGAGTGAATGCTGCTTCTGTAGCCGCTAAGCCCAATACAGTAACCCAAGGTACGATGCCCGCTGCGGCATTGGTAAATGCCTGACGCAGCTGGCGATTAGGGATGATGGCAAAAGACGTTCCCAAACCAGCAATATTAAATGTTTTACTGGCAGCCATTAGCGTAACGCTATTTTCAGCAAGGTTGGACTCGCGGCCCGCCGGTATGTGCTGCTTGCCATCTTCTAGAATAAGGTCGCAGTGGATTTCATCAGAACATAGCTTAACGTTGTTCGCGTTACAGATCTCGGCAATGCGATCTAATTCAGCTTTAGTAAGCACCGAACCTACCGGGTTCATTGGGTTACAAAGAATAAACAGCTTACATTTAGGATCAGCCGCTTCTCTTTCTAATGCTTCAAAATCTAACGTATAGCGCGCACCTTCAACACTCGAGATAGTTTCAGAACTTGTGCCGTCGTCATTTTGCACTACCGTGCCTATATCTACCCGTTCGAGACCATTTAGCTTTGGGGCAGCCAGTAGAGGCGGATAATTAGGTGTTTGAATAAGTACTTTATCACCGGGTTCACAATAGGCTTTACACGCTACGTTAAACGCTGGCACAACGCCTGGTGTCCACACTAGCCACTCGGGTTGAATTTCCCAATTATGCTTATCTTTAAGCCATCTCACTACAGCCTGAATGGCGCCTTCGTGATGTTCAGGCAGTATGTAACCCATGTTGCCATGCTCAACCTGACCCGAAATGGCGTCTAGAATTGGCTGCGCGCAACGAAACTCAGTATCGGCAACCCACGCAGGAATGATGTCTTTCCCTTTGTACTTTTGCCATTTGAACGAAAACGTGTCTTTTCTGGGAGGGGTATTATCGAATAAGGCGCTCACATTACATCCTGTTGCATAAAAACTTATGCCACCAGTGTAGAATTTTAGCGCCTCATAAACTAGGGGCGTGAGATGAATTAACCCGAATTTTCTATATCGAAATGTACTTTAATAGAGATAAATTAACACGTTAAAGCCAAAGGTAAATTGCGCTTTGCTGTCCTAACCTGTTTTACGTTGTCATCGTTAACCACGAAGTAGATTTTTGGCTCTCATGCACACCTTTAGCGTGCGATACATAAAATGAAAAACAACCTACAGGCTTAGCTGGCCTGCGACACCGCCTCTCTCGATTTTTGAACTAGCTCTTCCATATTGAGTGGCTTAGCAAGAAAACCGGTAACCTGAAGTTTACGCGCTTCTATCACTAACTCTTTGTTAGGGTCGGCAGTAATGAGTAAAAATGGAACGTCCAACCCCGAAGACTGACAGGTTTTTAGAAGACTTAGTCCATCATAATCCGGCATTACTTGGTCACTGATGATCAAGCTGATAGATTCTGCGGTTTGTTGCAGCAAAAAATCCCTTGCAAATTTACTACGTGTAAATGGATACACGGTGGCGTCTAACTGCGTTTCCAACGCGTCAGTAATAAGGTCAAGCGTGATAGGATCATCTTCAACTACTGCTACAGAAAACACTACCCTTCCCCTTTTTGTTAGGTCATTAGCCGTAAATATTACAACGACTTAGCTCACGTGTTAAGACGTCAGTCAATTGTACCAATCCGCATAGATAAATGCTCGCTGGGTATTGATCTATGCGGACTGATATTTTCAAGGATAGAATCTCTGAACGCTTTTGACCACTAACCTTTGGTCGATATTTAAACTTTTTCTAACGTTTTAGTGATAATGCTAGAAAGCAGCTTTTCTGATGGGAAGTGACGGTGTGTAAGTTGAGACACGATTTGAACGATTGCAGGCCAAACTCATCGGCAAAATGGAAAAAAAATGCCAGCTGACGCTGGCATTTTCAAAATCAATGTAAGTCTTAGAAGCTATTAAGACTTAGGTGCACGTGATGCACGCTTACGCTCGTTTTCTGTAAGAAGCTTCTTACGAATACGGATAGATTCAGGCGTTACTTCTACTAGTTCGTCGTCATCGATGAACTCAAGCGCTTGCTCAAGTGACATTCTGATAGGCGGAACAAGTGTTTGCGCTTCATCAGTTCCTGATGCACGAACGTTAGTAAGCTGCTTACCTTTAAGCGCGTTAACAGTAAGGTCGTTGTCACGGCTGTGAATACCGATAACCATACCTTCGTACACTTCAACACCGTGACCGATGAATAGACGACCGCGTTCTTGAAGGTTAAACAGAGCGTTAGTTAGTGCTTTACCGTTTGCATTAGCGATCAGTACACCATTCTTACGCTTACCAATGATACCGCCTTTGTACGGACCATAGTGATCGAACGTGTGATATAGCAATCCAGAACCCGACGTTAACGTCATGAACTCTGTTTGGAAACCAATTAGGCCACGGCTTGGAATGATAAAGTCGATACGTACACGACCTTTACCATCTGGGGACATATCAGTCATTTCGGCTTTACGAAGACCTAGCTGCTCCATAATAGAGCCTTGGTGTTGCTCTTCACAGTCAATAGTTAGCGTTTCGTAAGGTTCTTGTGTTTCGCCATCTACTTCTTTCAGAATTACTTCTGGACGAGATACAGCAAGCTCGTAACCTTCACGACGCATGTTTTCAATAAGAATGCCTAGGTGAAGTTCACCACGACCAGATACGCGGAACTTATCAGGGTCTTGAGTTTCTTCAACGCGAAGTGCAACGTTGTGTACTAGTTCGTCTTTAAGACGCTCTAGAATGTTACGTGACGTTACATACTTACCTTCTTTACCTGCAAACGGCGAGGTGTTTACCTGGAACGTCATGGTTACTGTAGGCTCGTCAACCGTAAGTGGAGGAAGTGCTTCTACCGTGTTGATGTCACAAATGGTGTCAGAGATCTTAAGTTCGCCAAGACCTGTGATTGCAATGATGTCGCCCGCGTGAGCAGATTCAACTTCGTGACGAGCAAGGCCAAGGTAGCCGTAAACTAAGCCAACTTTGCCGTTGCGCTTTTTGCCATCTGCAGTAACAACCGTTACTTGTTGGTTTGGCTTAACAGAACCACGCTTAACACGACCTACGCCTATTACACCCACGTATGAGTTGTAGTCAAGCTGAGAAATCTGCATTTGGAATGCGCCGTCGATATCTGCATCAGGAGGAGAAACCTGGTCAACGATAGTTTGGAACAATGCCGTCATATCGTCTTCTTTAGTATCTGCATCTAGTGATGCCCAACCGTTAAGTGCAGACGCATAAACAACTTGGAAATCTAGCTGTTCGTCAGTTGCACCTAGGTTGTCGAATAGGTCGAAAACTTGATCCATAACCCAATCAGGACGCGCACCAGGCTTGTCGATTTTGTTAATAACAACAATTGGCTTAAGACCTTGAGCAAATGCCTTTTGCGTAACGAAACGGGTTTGTGGCATCGGGCCTTCTTGTGCATCTACAAGTAGAAGTACAGAGTCAGCCATCGACATTACACGCTCTACTTCACCACCGAAGTCAGCGTGTCCTGGAGTGTCTACGATGTTGATACGGTAGTCGTTCCAGTTAATCGCTGTGTTCTTAGCTAGGATGGTAATGCCACGTTCTTTCTCGATGTCGTTCGAGTCCATTACGCGCTCTTCTTGCTCGCCTCGAGATTCAAGGGTGCCAGACTGCTGTAACAGTTTGTCTACCAGGGTGGTCTTACCGTGGTCAACGTGGGCGATGATTGCGATGTTACGCAATTTATTAATATCAGTGGTATTCATGCTTATATAGAGCCTGTGTAAATCAACGTCTACTTCAATTCAGTGGAAAGGAGTATGCGTTAGATTTGTTGCAAAAAAATGCAGATAGAAAAATTTGCGCGGATTGTACAGAAAAACCACGACGTTTGCGCATCTTTTTTTGATGGAAACGAGTTTTATTGGTTTTTAAACACTTGTTCAACAAATAACCAGCCCCGTTGCACCTAATTAATCATATTTGGTAGCTATACGCTACAAAGTAATCTAGGCTGATTGACGTGCAAATGAGCATGAAACGCCATATTGGTGCAACATTGCACCAATATGATGCAATTTAATCCAAGCGGAAGTGATAGATGTCCGTCTATGCCACTGAAATCGGTAGACATATAGATGGCATGATAATCGCTTTCACTTTTGCCACTGTTGGAGTGAAGCTGATCATTCCGCATTTTTACATTAAACCTGGAGGACACGATGTCAGTAGAAAAGGCATTAGAGCTGATTAAAGAAAGTGAAGCGAAGTTTGTAGATTTACGTTTTACCGATACAAAAGGTAAAGAACAACACGTATCTATCCCTGCGGGCCTAGTTGATGAAGAGTTTTTCGAAGAAGGTAAAATGTTCGACGGTTCTTCAATCGCTGGCTGGAAAGGCATCAACGAATCAGACATGGTTCTTCTTCCAGACGCAACAAGCTGCGTAGTTGACCCTTTCGCTGAGGAAACACAAGTAAACATCCGTTGTGACATCGTTGAACCTTCAACAATGGAAGGTTATGAGCGTGACCCTCGTTCAGTTGCTCGTCGTGCAGAAGAATTCCTAAAATCAACTGGCATCGGTGACACATGTTTCTTCGGCCCAGAGCCAGAGTTTTTCCTTTTTGATGACGTACGCTTCCACACTGACATGGCGGGTTCTTTCTACAAGATTGACTCTTCTGAAGCAAAGTGGAACTCTGGCGAAGAGTTTGAAGGCGGCAACATGGCACACCGCCCTGGCGTTAAAGGCGGTTACTTCCCAGTACCACCAGTGGACTCTGCTCACGATATCCGTGCTGCAATGTGTCTAGTTATGGAAGAGATGGGCCTTGTTATCGAAGCGCACCACCACGAAGTAGCAACTGCTGGCCAAAACGAAATTGCTTGCCAATTCAATACGCTAGTTAAGAAAGCTGACGAAATTCAAGTTTACAAGTATGTTGTTCACAACGTTGCACACGCATACGGTCAAACAGCTACCTTTATGCCTAAGCCGCTTGTTGGCGATAATGGTTCTGGTATGCACTGTCACCAATCTATCTCTAAAGATGGCGTAAACATCTTTGCAGGTGACAAGTACGCAGGTCTTTCTGAGGAAGCACTTTACTACATTGGTGGTATCATCAAGCACGCGCGCGCAATCAACGCGTTTGCTAACGCTTCTACTAACTCATACAAGCGTCTGGTTCCTGGATTCGAAGCACCGGTAATGCTTGCATACTCTGCACGTAACCGTTCTGCATCTATTCGTATTCCTCACGTAACTAGCGATAAAGCACGTCGTATTGAAGTACGTTTCCCTGACCCAACAGCTAACCCATACCTAGCGTTCACTGCTATGCTTATGGCGGGTATCGACGGTATTAAGAACAAGATCCACCCTGGTGATTCAATGGATAAAGACTTGTACGACCTACCGCCAGAAGAAGCTGCTGAAATTCCAACAGTTGCAAGCTCGCTAGAAATGGCGCTTGAAGCCCTTGATAACGACCGCGACTTCCTTAAAGCAGGTGGCGTTATGACTGACGACATGATTGATGCATACATCGACCTTAAGTCTGAAGAAGTAACCAAACTTAACATGACTACTCACCCAGTTGAGTTCGACATGTACTACAGCGTGTAAATTCGCACTGTATAGCAATTTATACTAAAGCCCGCTCTGCGGGCTTTTTTTATGCGTACGATTTATCTACTATGTTTTTATAGCTATGCTAACGAATACTCTTTCATGCTACATCAACTGCGCACAGGGCTTTGCCCCGCTGCACTTGCATACATCTAAAGAGGTTATCAATAAGCCAGACGTAGCAAGCTATGTGAATTAGCCAGCTAGCCAAAACCACATTAATTAGGTAACGACACGTGCACAACATGACGCGACACATTTGCTTAATTTCGCTATTACTAAGTAGCGGCAACGGCTTACTGCCTGTGCAAGCGGAAATGCTGAGCCAACAAAGTACCCAGCAAGAAGCACAAGAAAGCGAAACCGAACAAAGCGGCAATGCAACATCAGCTGCAGCTACCTCTCCAATGACCATATACAAGGTGGTAGGTAAAGACGGCTCTGTGACTTACACTGACAAGCCGCAGCAAAACGCAGAACCCCTAGCGTTCGATGTAAAAACGCAAAACGTAGTAACCGCGGCAAAGGTTACTCCACCTCCCCCTGCGAAGCCGGCTGCCCCCAAGCCCAACTATCGCGTAGTCATTAAGTCACCTGCACCAGAAGCGACAATTCGCAATAACTTGGGAGAATTCACTATCTCTGCCGCACAACCTGGTGCACCCAAAGCGCCAATCTACCGATTAATCTTTGACGACGCCCCATTAGCTAGCAATAGTTCAGGCGTCTTTAAGCTTTCTGGTATCCATCGTGGGGCACATACTTATAAAGTTGAACTCACGAACAATACGGGCAAGACTCTTGCATCGTCTCCATTACAAACCCTTTACCTGCATCAGGCATCGGCGTTAATTAATAACTAATAGCGTGCAACCATTGTTATGTATGCGCACCATAGAGGTTCAGTGAACATTTCTTCTTGAGCTCTTTATTCGCGCAACGCATCATTGCAAGCTACAATGCACAATTATGGAGCAAAGGAGACGAGCTCGGATGCATTCCACCGAGTTAGAAACACAACAGCTAATCAATAGCCTAAATACCGCACTGGTAATGGTAGACAACAAACTTACGATTGTTTATGCCAACCACGCTGGTGAAGCTTTGTTTGAGACTGGATTAAAACAACTTATTGGGCATCCACTTCAAGATTTTTTCTTGCCGGGCACAATAGAAACCACCCGACTTAAAGCTGCCATCAGAAAAGGTGAAGATTTCACCGAAAACGAAATTAAGTTGGCTTTTCGAGATAACCGCTATGTATCTGCCGACCTAACCGTTACCAACTTGCACTTCGAAGACGGCCCACGACTGCTATTTGAAGTTAAAAAGATTGACCAGCAAAAGCGAATTTCTCGAGAAACTTTACAAAACGCGCAACATTACGCAGCACGAGAATTGGTTCGCGGCCTTGCACACGAAATCAAAAATCCTCTTGGTGGTATTCGCGGTGCAGCACAGCTATTAGAAAAAGAGCTGATTGACGAGCATAAAGAATTTACAAGCATGATCATTGAGCAGTCTGATCGTCTGCGAAACTTAGTTGATCGTTTGCTTGGACCTAATTCACTACCTCGATTTGAAGAAAGTAACGTGCATCAAGCGCTTGAAAAAATACGCAGCTTAATGCGCTTTGACTCAGACAATCCCATTACCATAGTTCGCGACTATGACCCCAGCATTCCACCGCTTATGTTAGACCCTGACATGATTCAGCAAGCGGTGCTCAATATTGTGCGCAACAGCGTTCAGGCATTAACCGAGAGTCAAACCCCCAACCCACAAATTAGGTTAATTACGCGAATAGAGCGCCAAATGACAATTCAAACGAAGCGTCACGCGCTGGTAGCAAAAATAAAAATTATTGATAACGGCCCGGGTATTCCGGCTGAAGTAAAAGACACACTTTTCTACCCCATGGTCACAAGCAAGCAAAATGGCTCTGGGTTGGGTTTGTCTATTTCACAGACCCTTATAAACCACCACGGCGGCAAAATAGATGTAGATAGCTACCCTGGTCACACTGAGTTCGTAATTTACATACCAATAGATCGTAAGGAGACAGACGATGACGAATGAGTCTGTGTGGATTGTCGATGATGACAGTTCTATTCGTTGGGTGCTGCAAAAGGCCTTACAAGCAGCAGATATCAGCTGCTTAAGTTTTGAAAACCCTGAAGATTTATTGCTTCAACTTCAAAGCAGCCAAGCCCCTGAAGTCATCATTTCAGACATAAGAATGCCACAAATGGACGGCATGACGTTACTGAACGAAGTGCATGCCTCGCACCCTATGCTCCCCGTTATCATTATGACGGCGCATTCGGATTTAGACAGCGCAGTTAACGCATATCAAAAAGGCGCCTTTGAATATTTGCCAAAGCCATTTGATATCGACGAGGCAGTAACCTTAACCCAGCGGGCGCTGGCACATGCCAGAGAGCAGTCCACCGTATCTAAAGCGCAAGTTGAAGACGTAGTAACGGAAATTATTGGCGAAGCACCTGCCATGCAGGAAGTGTTTCGTGCCATAGGTCGCTTGTCTCGCTCTTCAATTAGCGTGCTAATTAACGGGCAATCAGGAACGGGTAAAGAACTTGTGGCGCACGCCCTTCATAGGCACAGCCCAAGAGCAAGTAAACCTTTCATCGCCCTTAATATGGCCGCCATTCCTGCCGACCTTGTAGAGTCAGAGCTATTTGGCCATGAGAAGGGCGCGTTTACCGGAGCCCAGGCAGCTCGCCAAGGCCGCTTCGAACAAGCCGACGGCGGAACATTGTTCTTAGATGAAATAGGCGATATGCCGTTAGATGTACAAACCCGCCTTTTACGTGTGCTTGCAGACGGCCAGTTTTATCGTGTCGGTGGCCATCAGTCAGTGAGTGTGGACGTACGCATCATCGCTGCAACTCACCAGAATTTAGAACAAAGGGTTGCTGAAGGTAAGTTTAGGGAAGATTTGTTCCACCGCTTAAACGTTATCCGAGTGCACCTTCCTTCACTTAACGAGCGCCGCGAAGATATTCCATTACTGACCCGTCACTTCTTGCGCCGAGCAGCCAAAGAACTTGATGTAGAAGCTAAAAGCATATCGAAAGACGCTGAGCGCGTAATGTCTCAGCTACCATGGCCTGGAAACGTAAGGCAGCTAGAAAACGTGTGTCGCTGGTTAACAGTAATGGCGAGTGGTCAAGAAGTGCTGCCCAGCGATCTGCCACCGGAAATTCACAGCGACAGCAGTATTGAAAAACCTAGCGCTGAATCGGGTGAGTGGCCAGATTTGTTGGCAAGCTGGACCGATAAACAGCTTCGCGACGGCCATCACAATATTCTTAACGACGCGATGCTGACGTTTGAGCGTATTATGCTTGAGCGAGCACTTCAGCACACTCATGGTCATAAACAAGATGCGGCTAAACGCTTGGGTTGGGGAAGAAATACGCTTACCCGTAAACTGAAAGAACTCGGTGTGAATTAACCCTAGTGACTACGCCGAAAGCTAGCAGGGAACTCACTGCTAGCTTATGAGCGGCTTGCTACCTAATGTCCTTTCGTCAGTAGCGCCGTCATTCCCTGATTGAAATGCCTTACCCACTTCATACTAAACTGGCCTTTGGCGCTTCGATTTATTTCTATTACCGCCTCTTTTTTGGAAAGTACGTTGTCTTCATTGTGCGCTCTTGGGTGTGTCATTGCATCGTAGGTATCAACAATGGCAAGTAACTTCGCACCTTCACATATATCGTCTTCTTTTAGCCCCAATGGATAACCTGTTCCATCAGTGCGTTCATGGTGCTGCATCACGATTTTGCGCGCCATATCCCATTGGTCTAGGTGCTCTAACAAACGGGCACTTTTATACACATGAGAGCGCATAAGATTAAATTCGATATCGCTTAGCGCATCGCCTTTGTGCAAAAGCTTCAATGGCATGAAGGCCATTCCGAAGTCATGCACATAGCTGGCTACGGCAAGCTGATCTTCGTCGATAGGGTTTTCGGCCACATCGTTAATATACATAGCCAGTTTGGCAATGCGATCACCACGACCAGACCAGTAGTTAGAGCGGCGTTCAATGGTTTGCATTAAGTCGCGGAAAAATAGAATATCTTGCTTCTTTTCACTACTAATATCTTTAGGGATACCTGTAGCCGCTAACGAAGGGGGCTTTATCTGAACGTTTTGTGGGTCGTCTTCATCCGCAACAATATCTAACGCTGGGTTAAGTAATAAGACCGCTTCGGTAAGGCGTTTTTCATGCTCAGCAGTATTTTCAGGTGTCACACGACCGATAGCTAAAACCAGCTGATTGTGAAGATTGTCATCGTACTCGGCTTTGCCATTGGCCATTACAGCCTCTACAAAGGCTTTTACTCTGTCCATAGTAAGCAATACCAAGTCACTCATAGTACTTGTGTAGGCCACCTGCCCTTTGCGCAAATAATCTAGCAAGTCCTCTACATGCTGCAAAAGCGGGATCATGGGAGAGAAGTTAACCAGGCCTAAATCACCTTTAATGGTGTGGATTGAGCGAAACAGAGCACGCTGCAATTCGTTGTCTTCCGGACGAAGCTCTAATTCAATCAAGGTTTGTTCACTTGATTCATAGAGTTCGTTTATTTCCTCCATAAGGTCAGCAAGAATATCTTCTTCTAGGTCGTCTGGAGTAAATGTCTGCATATAGTGGTTACCGAGTTAGGTTCGATTGCGCTTTTTATTATTGTAATTGGGTATCGGCAAAATTTCCTCATACTAAAGGTGAGAAACATAGCCACTTTTCCAACTTATTGCTCAACTATACCTTCCGCACTGTAAAAACTCATCGGACAAGTGTACGCTGAAACTTCATCTATACTGCGCGCGTCAATTGTATCTAGGAGTTGTTTTGATCGCTTTATTCCGCATTCCGGCACTTTTTATCGCCTTTTTACTCATTAACATCGTTCTGCTAATTGTTTGTATCGCACGACCTTTTCACAAAGATAACGTGCATATTGCGGGTAGTATGTATTCACTTATGGCTAAGGTCGTAGGTCTCAAAATTATTATAAAGAAAGATCCTGCGGTTAAAATAAACGAGCCCTACGTTTACATCGCCAATCATCAAAACAGTTTCGACGTTATCACTATCTGTAAAGCTGCACTGCCTGGCGTGGTAACCATTGGCAAAAAGAGCTTAAAGTGGATCCCTATTTTCGGCCAAATCTATTGGTTGTCAGGCAATATCATGATTGATAGAAAGAATTCCGGTAAAGCCCGTAATACACTCGATATTGCTGCAAAACGCATTGCGAAAAAGAAAACGTCGGTATGGTTATTCCCAGAAGGTACACGAAGCTATGGCAGAGGCATATTACCTTTTAAGCAAGGTGCGTTTCGCCTAGCTAAGACCACCAACGAACCGGTTGTTATGGTAACCGCCAGCAATTTGCACAATAAAGTAAAATGGAACCGTTGGAATAACGGCATTGTGCTAATTGATATTGCCGCCCCTCAGGCTTTGAGCGAAGACAAGACAATTAAAGAGTGGATGGTGCATTTTAACGATGAAATGAAACAAAAGTTTGATGCGCTTAATACACAGGTCGATGAACTGGAAAAAAGCAGGTAAACTTGCGTCAAAATTGCTAACGAGTGTTTATTATGACCCAGTTCGATGAAAGAGAAGAGTGGTACGAGTTTAACCAAGAAACTATTGATGCCCTTCTAGAAGACGGCAGCCAAGCCGATGCCGACTATACCATTGAGCACCACTTCGCCAGCACTGACTTCGACGTGCTAGAAAAGGCAGCTGTTGATGCGTTTAAAGCTGGTTTTGAAGTCACCGACGCAGAAGAGCTTATTCTTGATGATGGCGAAACCATTTTCTGCTTCGACGCAGTTGCAGAGCGAAAGCTAGATATTGAAAAGCTTAATGCGGACTCTGACACCTTGCTTAAAATTGCCGACAAGCATGATGTAACCTACGACGGTTGGGGTACTTACTTCGAGCCGCGTGAAGAAGGTGAATACGAAGAAGAAGATCACTACTTCGACGACTGATCTCTAAGGCACCCTCACCGTTTTAACTGAGAAGGCGTTAAGTTACCCTTCAGCTTTTGTTCATCTTTTTCCGTCAACAATGACACTGTCATTATCGATTGGAAAAGGATGGACAGATGAAAAAGCTACTTTTCTCACTTACTACATATTCTGCTATTGCAACAATACAGCTTGCGCTTATGTCACCTGTGCATGCCAGTACCGAAAATAGCGCACAAAACAAAAACGTTACCTCTAACGAATACCGTTACGACAAACCATTTATTGCCGCTGAATCGCTGCTGCCTAAAACCTCAGCAGCATTGACAAGCGAAGAAACAATCTCTCAATCTGTTGATAACGTTGAGACTGACCAACAGTCCCTTGCCAAAGCGGGTAAGCATCAACAGCATTTAGCCGTGAGTAAGTCCTCTAGCGATATCGTAGTCAGCAGTATTAATGAGTTTTGGATTTATGAAAGCTGGGTAACGCTTGAGCAGGACATTGATTACGATGGTTATCACTCTACGTTTTCGATTGAGTTTGACGCCGACACCATTTTCACTCGCGCGCCAGTATACGCGGTCCTGTATTTGGGAAAAAACGACGTGTACGAGTCGATTCACGTGTCGTCTGAATTTTACATCTACTCAGAAGACTCAACAGATACCTTTACCATTGAAAGCACATTAGTTTCTGGCTATCCGGCCGGTGAGTACGACATTCTATTAGAGCTTTATGATGCAGATACCGAAATGCTTGTGGCGTATACCGATGCCTATGATGACAGTGCACTCGCCTATCTTCCCCTTGAAAGTGAAAATAATGAATATGTGGTTGAAGATACGGTAGTCATAGTAGAAGAGCATGGCGGAGCATGGTCTTTACTCCCACTGTGTCTATTAGGTGGCATTGTACTTGTTAGACGCAGAATCAAGCGGAATATCTAAGCCTTAGCTAGTGATAATCATATCGAAAAGATAGCTGATACCCTGCTATTTCGCGTTCAGTTATCTTTTTGAGTGGAGTCTATTTCTTCAACCTCTACTACCACTTTTTCTACCAGCTTCACTCTTCCCTGCTTCACTAGCGCTTGTCTTAATACATACTCTATTTGCGCATTTACACTGCGCAAGTCATCGGCAGCCCATCGCTCCATGGCGGCAAGTACATTTTCATTTATCCTAAGTGGATACGCTTTTTTCTTTGCCAAAATCACAAACCTTATGTGCCGCAGTGCATTGCTGCGGCACTACAATTTCAAACTTAAATTAAAAAACGAGCTAGTAGATTGTACCTGTATTAATAACCGGTTGCGTCGACTTATCACCACAAAGCACAACTAATAAATTACTGATCATCGTCGCTTTACGCTCTTCATCAAGCTCTACTACACCCTTTTCATTTAATCGCTGAAGTGCCATTTCTACCGTTCCCACAGCACCATCTACAATTTGCTTCCGGGCAGCCACAATAGCTGATGCTTGTTGACGCTGTAGCATGGCGCTTGCGATTTCTTGCGCGTAGGCAAGGTGGCTGATACGAGACTCCAAGATTGTGATCCCAGCTTTCGCAAGGCGAGCCTGGATCTCTTCTTGTAAACGCGCTGATATCTCTATCGGGTGGCTACGAAGCGCGACTTCCGCTTGCTCGTCGTCACGAGGATCGTAAGGAAAGCTACTTGCCATATTGCGGATTGCGGACTCACTTTGAATTCGCACAAAACTTTCGTAATCGTCTACGTCAAACATTGCTTCAGCAGTATCGCTCACTTTCCACACGACAATAGAGGCGATTTCAATGGGGTTTCCTTGATTGTCGTTAACTTTAATTCTGGCACTTTCAAAGTTTCTTATGCGCAAAGAAATATTAGCTCTACGGAACAAAGGAATTGTCCAGCGTAATCCAACATCAGAGACAGTACCTACATAGCTGCCGAAAAACGTCATGACCTTAGCTTGGTTGGGTTGCACCATGAAATAGCCCAACCACAAACTTCCCACTAAAACGCTTAGAATTAAACCAGCTTCGGGGTTACCCGACACTGCATAGAAAAACGTAGCAGCCTGTGCGACTAGCAAAATACAGATCATCAAATAACCGTTTACCGAAAACCCTTTCTTTTCTTTCATATCACTCACCTTTGATATCATTTTGATATCTTTATAATACAAAATTTAACTACTCGCTAATTTTGATGTGTTACCAAATATGTCAAAGCAGCGTTTTATTTTTAACTATGAGGTAACATTTTTTGGTAACTCTATGAAATAGATGCCAGAATGATGGAGGGTCATCGTTTACTATGGACGTACGTTAATGCCTTCAAACTCAGATAAAAACGTCGCTTCTTCTTTCCAGCGCCGTACCTTATTAAAGGGCGGTCTCGCCTTTGGCCTTACTGCGGGCATTACCCCTTTTTCAATCGGAAAAGAAAAACCGACGCTGCGCGTATTAGGCACTCATGTCACGCTTCAAGAAGCCATTCGTCAGCGCGCCATGGAAGACTTAGGCATTAATATTGAGTTCGAGCCGGGTGGCAGTGCAACCGTTCTTCAAAAGGCGTCGATGAACCCCACGTCATTCGACCTTTATGAGCAGTGGTCTAATAGCATTAATGTATTGTGGCGCGCTCATGCTATTCAGCCCATAGAGAAGAAACGCCTTCAGTATTGGGAAGAAATAAACGATTTAAGCAAAACTGGAAAACTTACCGAGAACGCGCGAATGGGCGCTGGCGACGCACCTCATAAAATTATTAACGTACAGGACGACGGCACTCTAGGCGCCAACCATACTGACACAATTAGTTTTTTACCTTATGTGCACAATGTTGACTCTTTTGGCTATGACACATCAAAGTTACCCAAAGAACTGCAAGGGCAAGAAGAAAGCTGGGGCTGGCTTTTAGACAGTCGCTATTCAGGAAAAGTGGGCATAGTTAACGACCCCACTATCGGACTTTTCGATTTAGCACTTGCCGCACAAGCTAAAGGATTCATTCAATTCCAAGATATCGGTGCCATGACCGAGTATGAGCTTGATGATTTGTTTAGCTTACTTATAGAGTTGAATCAGTTAAACCATTTCAATGGATTCTGGACCTCGGTCCCTGAATCTGTAGAGTTCATGAAAAGTGGACGGGTTGCAATCGAAAGCATGTTTTCGCCTGCGGTCTCTGCACTGAACGGTCAAGATATTCCGGTTACGTTTGCAGCTCCGAAAGAAGGCTATCGCGGATGGCACGGTGTAATGTGCATGTCCTCTGCCACACAAGGTAGAATAAAGGACGTGGCTTACGAATATATGAATTGGTGGCTGTCGGGGTGGCCTGGCGCATTTATTGCCAGACAGGGCTATTATATTTCCAACCCTAAACGTTCAGCTCAATATCTTTCAGACGCCGAATGGAATTACTGGTACAAAGGGCAAGTAGCATCAGAGCCGCTTAAAGGGCCCGACGGAAATATTAGTGTTAGACAAGGCGCCCAGCGCACTGGTGGGAGTTATGAAGAGCGTTTTAGTAATGTTGCCGTATGGAATACCGTTATGCCAACCTACGAATACAGTTTGCAGAAGTGGTACGAATTCATCACTGCATAATGTTGCGTTAAGTAAAAACTCATAACGTTAATGGAATAAGGCTTTTTTAGTTCACATGTTATCGTCAATTCGAATTCAGCTTATCACCGTGCTACTCGCTCTTATAGCGCTTATATTGGCACAGGGGTTTATTGCTAGAGAAAACCAAGAAGTCCTAAACAAAGGCGTGGCATCAGCGTCAAAGGCAGTAGTTGATGTTGCACTTGTTAAGGAACTTGAACGGGATGTGGTGGACTTACAGCGCAACGTGCTCATATTCAAAGAGAATGCGAGTAAATCAGCCATTACTCGCTTCAGTCGACTCATGGTGACTATTAACAACAAGCTCGACAAGCTGGCTCTGGTAGACGAAGACAACGAAGAACAGGAAGGCAACCATATCCTTTCTAGAATGAAGGGGCATCTTAACGCCTATCAAGAGAACTTTACTCAAGTTGTCGATGCGCGCTCTGAAAGGGATAATCTTATTGCAAGAGGCACCCTATCTGATATTACGTTACTGGAAAAGATACTGAGTGACGCTAAAGCAAACGGGGATATCTCTGCTGCCTCTGAAGAACAAGCAAAGTCGCTTCTTATTCGGGCAGAAAGTGCGATGTTGAAATATCTGATGAAACCCGACATGGGTTTTATTCGAGCATTCAACGAAGCCACAGATTCACTACGAAAATTAACGCTAACGAAAAATACATCTCTTCAGGAAAGAGTTGAGCGATTATCGGAAAACATTAAAGCCGATTTCGTTAAGCTAACCCAGATAACTCAAGGTAATTTATTCTTGGTTAACGTAGTCATGGCAGGTTCTGCCAATGAATTTCTCTATTTAAGCGGTGAGCTGGCCAAAAAAGTAACCACAGACTCTGAAATTGCGACCCAACGCACCTATACACTGGCTGAAAGCACACAGCGTAACGGAGAACTATTTTCTCTTGTTTCCATTCTACTCGCCCTCTCAGCCGCGCTGTTTACCATGTTTCGCATATTGGGTCCTATCCGCTCTATCACTCAAGTTTTCAACAAACTTGCCCAAGGCGTACAAATTTCCAATATTCCTGGCAGCAGTCGAAAAGATGAAATTGGCAAGCTAGCAAAAGCGGCGCTTGTTTTTAGTGATAAAAACCGAGAGACAGAAAAACTGCTAGGTGAAGCAAGAACCATGAACTCGCAGCTTGAAAGCTTAAATAAAGCGATTACTGAGGCGAAAATAAAAGCGGAGCAAGCAACCGCGTCAAAGAGTATGTTTTTAGCCAATATGAGTCATGAAATCCGCACGCCGATGAATGGTATTATCGGACTAATAGAACTGGCGCAACAGCAAGAGCTGTCCACTACTGTTAAAGGGTATCTCGACAAGGCAGCGTATTCAGGGCAAATATTACTGAGCGTAATTAACGATATTCTCGACTTCTCAAAAATTGAAGCGGGTAAATTGAAGATTGAGGAAGTGAGTTTTTCTTTGCATTCACTGTTCGACAACCTCATTGCAGTCATTGCACTACGCGCAAAAGAAAAGAACTTATCGGTGCACTTTACGGTAAATCCAAAGATACCTCCGCAAGTAATTGGCGACCCACTGCGTATCGCGCAAATAATTATGAATATAGGCAACAATGCTGTGAAGTTCACCGAGCAAGGGCGTATAGATATTGAGTTTGACGGCAACTTGAACGAAAAAGGGAACGTGTTAAACCTTACCATGCGAATCACCGATTCCGGCATAGGTATGAGTGCAGCCCAGCTAGATAGAATATTTAATCCTTTCACTCAAGCAGACGGTTCAACCAACAGAAAATATGGCGGTACCGGCCTAGGCCTTGCGATTGTAAGCCAGCTTACTGAACTTATGAACGGCCGCCTTGATGCCACTTCTACTATGGGAAAAGGCAGTACGTTTGAAGTTGAACTACCGCTGAAAGCATTCAAAAACCAACCAGGCGTGCTTGAACAAACACCTCAGCTACCTGTTGATAGCCTTTATGTTACTGAAGTAGCATTGCTGCCTGCGGCGTATTGCAACCAGATACAGCTGCCGACTAAATCAACGCTATCAATAGAAGAAGCCAAAAATATCGCCGCTTTACCTGAACATATCATTGTAGATATCCATGAGTTCAGTGAGTTCAGACAGAATATTGCTTGGTTAAACGCCTTACTAGAAAAAGGGAAGTCGGTAGGCCTGGTAATGGAGAGTGCAGGCAGCGCGCTACAAGCTAAATATGACACGCTATGGAGAGGCCCACTTATCATGCATCCATTCACACCTGCGCAATTTGAGCGTTTTGTTCATCAGGTGATATCTAAAGATGCAAGTTATGACGGACATCATTTCAGTGAAGAAGCCGAAGCAACGTCACTAGAAGGCCACGTTCTATTAGTGGAAGACAACAATATAAATCAACTCGTCACCGGAGAAATGCTTACCAATCTTGGGCTTACTTTCGATATTGCAGAAGACGGCAAGCAAGCCGTGCAAAAAGTAGAAAATGCCCCGCAGTACGACCTAATATTGATGGATGTACAAATGCCAGTGATGGACGGTTATGAGGCAACCAAACAACTCCGCGAAAAAGGCTTTACTGGCGTACCTATTATCGGCCTTTCGGCCAATGCAATGAAGGAAGATAAACAAAGCGCGATAGACGCGGGTATGAACGACTACCTCACCAAGCCAATAAAGCAAAAATCATTGATAGGCATGTTAAAACAGTACTTAGGCAAACAGCGCTATGTTTAGGGCCTGTTCAATTGCTAATAAAAAAGGGTTACCTTTCGGTAACCCTTCTAATTTGTATCGACACAACCCGTTCTAGGGGCTGCACTTAAAGCGCTTTAATGGTCTCGAACTGCTCTTTAAGTTTGGCTAGGGCTTTTTCACCCTCTTCCAACTTAGCGCGTTCCTTTTCAATTACCGCTTCTGGCGCATTACTTACGAACTTCTCGTTACCCAATTTGCCGCGAGTACGAGATACATCTTTCTCGATTTTCTCCATGGCTTTAGTAATACGAGCAAGCTCTGCGTCTTTGTCGATAAGCCCTGCCATTGGGATAAGAATTTCCATCTCACCCACAAGTGCTGTTGCGCTGGCTGGCGCTTCTTCACCGTCTTTTAATATGGTTACGGTTTCAAGCTTAGAAAGCTTATCTAGGAATGCCTTAGCCGCATCAAGACGACGCGCGTCTTCGTCGCTTACGTTTTTAAGTAGCGCATTAAGTGGTTTGTTTGGCGAGATATCCATTTCACCACGGATATTACGAATACCCACGATAAACTTCTTCACCCACTCGATATCAGCTAGTACTTTGTCGTCTTGTTTCGCTGCATCAACTTCAGGGAATGCCTGAACCATAATGCTTGCGCCCTCTTCCACCTTAAGTGCACTTAGTGGCACAACGCGCTGCCAGATAGTGTCGGTGATAAATGGCATTAGTGGGTGCAACAAGCGAAGCAGGCTTTCAAGTACGTTAATAAGCGTATGACGTGTACCGCGCTTTTCAGCTTCGGTGCTGGCGTCATTGTTAAGCACTGGCTTAGTAAGCTCTAGATACCAGTCACAGAACTGGTTCCAGGTGAACTCGTAAACGGTTTGTGCTGCAATATCGAAACGGTAGTCTTCAAGCGCTTTTTCAAACTCAACCAGCGTTTGTTGGAACTTAGCCCAAATCCAGCGATCGGCCATGCTAAGCACCATTTCACCACCGTCGCGACCTGTATCGTGCTCTTCTGTGTTCATCAATACGAAACGCGATGCATTCCAAATTTTGTTACAGAAGTTGCGGTAGCCTTCAACACGGGCCATATCAAAGTTGATATCGCGGCTGGTTGACGCCATAGCGGCAAAGGTAAAGCGCAATGCGTCTGTACCGTAGGCCTGAATGCCGTCTGGGAATTGCTTGCGAGTACGCTTGGCAATCTTCTCAGCAAGCTGAGGCTGCATCATGCCAGCAGTGCGTTTAGTCACAAGCGATTCAATATCAATACCGTCAATCAAATCGATGGGGTCAAGCACGTTGCCCTTCGACTTTGACATTTTATCGCCATTCTCATCACGGATAAGACCAGTAATGTAGATGTCTTTAAACGGAATTTTGCCCGTGAACTTCTTGGTCATCATGATCATTCTGGCAACCCAGAAGAAGATGATGTCAAAGCCGGTTACTAGCACTGAAGACGGTACAAAGGTTTCTAGATCTGGCGTTTCTTCTGGCCAGCCCATGGTCGCGAACGGCCATAGTGCGCTTGAGAACCAGGTATCTAGTACATCATCGTCTTGTGAAAGGGTTACGTCACTGCCAAGGCCGTGTTTTTCACGCACTTCTTCTTCGGTGCGGCCAACAAAAACGTTACCGTTTTCGTCGTACCACGCCGGAATGCGGTGTCCCCACCACAGCTGACGTGAAATACACCAGTCTTGAATGTTGTGCATCCACTGGTAGTAAGTCTTGTTCCAGTTCTCTGGCACAAAACGAATTTCGCCGCTTTCAACCGCTTCAATTGCAGGTTTAGCAAGAGACTCAACGGCTACATACCACTGGTCAGTTAGGTAGGGTTCAATTACCGCACCTGTTCTGTCGCCACGCGGCACTTTAAGCTTGTGCGGCTCAATCTTAACCAATGCGCCTTGTGCGTCTAAATCAGCAACAATTTGCTTACGGGCGTCGAAGCGATCTAAACCGCGATATGCTTCTGGCGCATCATCATTAATTTTCGCATCGTCGGTAAGAATGTTGATCATAGGCAAGTTATGACGCTTACCCATATCGTAGTCGTTGAAGTCGTGAGCAGGCGTAATTTTAACGCAGCCTGTACCGAATTCTTGATCGACATAGTCATCGGCGATAACCGGAATTAAACGGCCAGTAATCGGTAGCTTAATTTCTTTGCCGATAAAGCCTTGGTAACGCTCGTCATCTGGGTGTACCGCAACCGCGGTATCACCTAGCATAGTTTCAGGACGCGTTGTCGCAACCACTAGCTCACCGCTACCATCTGCAAGTGGGTAGCGCATGTGCCACATGTGGCCGTCTTCTTCTTCGTTCAGTACTTCAAGATCAGATACTGCAGTGTGAAGCACTGGATCCCAGTTAACCAAACGCTTACCGCGGTAAATAAGGCCTTCTTCGTGTAGCTTAACGAATACTTCAGTTACGGCTTTAGACAGGTCTTCGTCCATGGTAAACACTTCGCGAGACCAGTCAGGAGACGTACCTAGACGGCGCATTTGACCGGTGATCGTTCCGCCGCTGTGCTCTTTCCATTCCCACACTTTCTTAATGAAGTCTTCGCGACCTAAATCGTGGCGCGTCTTGCCTTGTGCGTTAAGTTGGCGTTCTACCACCATTTGGGTAGCAATACCGGCGTGGTCAGTACCCACTTGCCATAGCGTATTGTCGCCCTTCATGCGGTGATAACGGGTTAAGGCGTCCATAATGGTTTGCTGGAAACCATGGCCCATATGAAGGCTACCGGTAACGTTTGGTGGCGGAAGCAAAATACAATAAGGGTCGCCGCTACCTGAAGCTTTAAATAAACCCGCCTCTTCCCATGACTTGTAGCATTGCTGCTCGATGGACTGCGGTTCGAAGGTTTTATCCATTACACACTCTCAAATTGAAGCTAAACGCGAATGACTTATGCAGATTTGAACTGCATGTTGCATCCAGCTTGCTGATAGTTTTTGTATCTTACCCGCGCGGCCTGTTTGGCGTTCTCGTCCACGGGTACAAAATCGATGATTTGACGATGCTGGTTGGGTGTAGGCACCATACCGGACCCCACATTAACCACCATTTGTCGTCTGGCTACCTGCTCTGGCCGCCAACAAATTTCCACCGGCGTTCCCGATTGCGGCCCTTCACCATAAAGGTTATGGGGCACAAAGCGGTCAGCCGGCAGCTGCCACAACAATTCATCAACTTCTTCAGCCTGCGCCTGTGTATCGCACAGCACGCTAATTTTTTGCTTATTGGCAAACGCTGATGCAATAACTTCGCTGGCGCGGCCTGCCACACCATTGTCACTGCTGGTAAGTTGATAAAATATCACTTGTGGCATGAATGATTAGTCCTCTAACTTGATATCAGCGCGGTTCATTAGGAACTGAGACAGCATAGGCACTGGACGGCCTGTTGCGCCTTTGTTCTTACCACTGCGCCATGCCGTACCGGCAATATCAAGGTGAGCCCAGTTGTACTTCTTAGTGAAGCGCGACAAGAAACAACCCGCAGTAATTGACCCTGCTGGGCGACCACCAAGGTTCGTCATGTCGGCAAACGGGCTTTCAAGCTGCTCTTGGTAATCGTCCCATAGCGGTAGACGCCATGCGCGATCTGAGCTTTGCTCTGACGCATTAAGTAGTTCGTGAGCAAGCGGATTGTGCGTACTCATTACCGCTGTTGCATGGTGACCAAGTGCGATAATCGCTGCGCCAGTTAGCGTGGCTACGTCAATTACTAGCTCTGGGTCGAAGCGCTCTACATAGGTTAGCGCGTCGCATAATACTAAACGGCCTTCGGCATCAGTGTTTAGCACTTCAACGGTTTGACCCGACATAGTCGTTAGAATGTCACCCGGACGGTACGCTTTGCCATCTGGCATGTTTTCACAGCCTGCCAATACACCAATAACGTTAATGGGCAGATTCAGCGCCGCGATAGTGTGCATGGTACCCAGTACGCCTGCAGCACCACCCATGTCGTACTTCATTTCATCCATGGCTTCGCCTGGCTTAATTGAAATGCCGCCTGAATCGAACGTAAGGCCTTTACCTACAAGTACAATTGGGGCTTGATCAGCTGGGCCACCGCGATGATGCATAATACTCATCATACTTTCGTTGTCTGAACCACGACCTACAGCCAAATACGCTTGCATACCAAGCTCTGCCATTTGGGTTTCATCAACGACTTCAGCGGTTACGCTGTCGTACTGGCTGGCAAGCTCTTGCGCCTGCTGCCATAGGTACGCTGGGTTACAGATGTTTGGCGGCATGTTAGCCACATCTTTGGTCACTTTCGCACCACGAGCAACCGCTAAACCATGCTCAACTGCACGTTCACCCACAGTAAGTTCACGGCGTGTAGGTACGTTAAATACAATTTTACGCAGTGGGCGACGTGGTTCGCCTTTCTTGGTTTTAAGCTGCATAAAGGTGTAAAGCGTGTCTTCAGTTGCTTCTACTGCCTGACGTACTTTCCAGTAGGTATCGCGACCTTTAACGTGAAGTTCGGTAAGGAAACATACCGCTTCCATCGAGCCTGTTTCATTCAATGTTTGAATGGTTTTGGCGATTATGTTTTTGTACTGGCGCTCGTCTAATTCGCGCTCTTTACCACAACCGACTAGAAGCACGCGCTCGCTTAGTACATTTGGCACGTTGTGTAGCAACAACATTTGGCCGGCTTTACCTTCAAGGTCGCCACGGCGTAACAAGTTGCTGATATAACCTTCACTGATTTCGTCTAGCTGTTCAGCCACTGCCGTTAGGCGGCGCGGCTCGAAGACACCTACAACAATACATGCGCTGCGTTGCTTTTCAGGACTGCCACTTTTTACACTAAACTCCACGATATCACCTCGCTTTTCGTCGTTTATGGTTTGCACGATGACTAAAATCACGTAACGTTTCGCGCTGCTTTATGTTTTAATACGCAGCATAACTTTTTAGTTCGCTGCAATTCACGCTTAAAGACCTATTGAATATAGGTTAAATTTGCGTCAAAACACCATGCAAACGGTTTATGATTGCAGGCAAAACTTGTAAAAACGGTAAGTTTAAACAAAATTGTGCTTTCTTTCACTAAAATTCCTAATTTTCCGGAAGGGCTGAGATGCTGATATTCCGCTATTTACTTAAGGAAACGCTGAAATCTCAGTTAGCGATTTTCTTTATCCTAATGGCAATTTTTGTCACCTTGCGATTTGTGCGCGTTTTGGGCGACGCCTCGGACGGTGATATTCCCGCTGGGCTAGTGCTTGGCTTCCTAGGTTTATATGCCCCTATCCTCTCTTCATTAGTGCTGCCTATCAGCGCCTATTTGGGCATTATGCTGGCACATGGCAGGCTGTATGTAGACAGTGAAATGACCGTAATGCGAGCCTGTGGTATCAGTGAATGGTATGTAACGCGGGTAATGCTGTTCTTGTCTGTACTTATCATGATAGTCACAGGCGCAATTACCCTTTATTTCGCGCCATTGGCTGCAGAGAACGAGTATCAGCTGCGAGAAAAAGCCAGAAATGAGGCGGGAATATCGGCGCTAATGCCAGGTAGATTCCAGCAAACCGGTAACGAAAAAGCGGTTATTTTTGTTCACGATGTAGACAATAACGATAAGCTACAACGTGTGTTTTTATCGCAAAATCAAACAGACGATAGCGAAGGCGACGTGCGCGTTGTGTATGCACAAACTGGTGAAGTGGCAAATAACCCTGACGGCACGCGAAACCTTGTACTGAAAGAAGGGGTACAGTACGAAGGAAAGCAATCTGAAAAGGCTTTCCGCAAAGTAGAATTTGACGAATACCAAATTCAGATTGCCGATAAACCTGCCGACGAAACTCGTCGTAAGGTAAGCGTACTGCCTACTAACGAACTGTGGGAAGACGACAGTATTGAAGCTAGAGCAGAACTTCAGTGGCGTATTGCCATACCGCTTTCCATTCCGTTTTTAGTACTAATTGCTGTGCCGCTAAGCGCAGTCGACCCGCGTCAGGGGCGCTTTGGTAAAATGTTCCCTGCCATCCTGCTTTACTTGGGATACTTCTTGCTGCTGCTTGCGAGTAGACGAGTGTTAGAAGACGGCAAAATGCCACCTCAGCTTGGCTTATGGTGGGTGCATACCATCATGCTGATTATTGGTGTCATGTTGATTGTGCGAGACAGAAAAACCGGCACTGAGCTTCGCGCTTGGATATTGGGGAAAAAGTAGATGTTTAAGATCCTCGATTTATATATCGCCCGTACGCTGTTAGGCACTATTACCGTTACGCTTAGTGTACTAATTGGCTTAAGCGCGCTTATTAAATTTGTAGAACAGCTGCGAAAAATTGGCGAAGGCGACTATGACATGCTGGTCGCATTTATCTACGTATTGCTAAGCTTGCCTCGCGACTTAGAGCAGTTCTTCCCTATGGCAACATTGCTGGGCGGCCTTATTGGCATGGGCGTACTGGCTAGCAATAGCGAATTGGTAGTGATGCAGGCCGCAGGTATGAGCCGCTGGAACATCATAAACTCAGCCATGAAGTCGACCCTTGTAATGATCTTATTAGTGATGGCCGTTGGCGAGTGGGTCACCCCGTACAGTGAAACCAAGGCAAAACAGATAAGAACTGAAGCCATTTCAGGCGGTAGTTTATTTTCTTCCGATAAGCTGGTGTGGGCAAAGGATGGCGACCGATTTGTAAGCATAGGTCAGGTGTTAAGCCAAGACTCTCTCAAAGATGTGAGCATATTTAGCTTTAACCCTGACTTGTCGCTAGAGAGCATTACTCACGCTAAAAATGGGGCCTTCGACGGCGACGGTTGGTGGCTAAGCGACGTTGAAGTAACCAAGTTTACTGAAACGAATGTTACAGTAGATGAAAATAACCGCATGCGTTGGAATTCAACACTGACACCAGACAAACTAGGCATTGTTGCGGTTAAGCCAGAGGCTTTATCTATTACTGGGCTGCTGGATTACGTGAACTACCTAGAAAATAACGATCAAGACCCTTCTCGTTATCAACTCGCCTTGTGGCGCAAGGTATTCCAACCTATTTCGGTAGGCGTAATGCTGTTAATGGCATTGTCGTTCATCTTTGGCCCGCTGCGTAGCGTTACAATGGGCGCTCGCGTGATCATGGGCGTACTGACAGGCTTCGGTTTCTTTATTCTCAATGAAGTATTTGGCCCAGTGAGTTTAGTCTATCAGCTGCCACCATTCCTTGGCGCCTTACTGCCTAGCTTACTGTTTGCGGCCATTGCAGGGGTAATGTTGAGGCGTTGATCAAGCTATCACATTCGTCTACTTCAACAGTCAAAACTAATAAAAAGAGCTTGCAGCCTCTTTTTTTGTTATTTTTTAGCGCCTTACAAAGCACGTTTACCAGCTCTTGTGGTCGTTCGCTTCTTTGGTCAACTTCAGCACTTCGGTCTTTGCCAGTCGGTCTTGCAGTGATTGTTTATTTTTAAAATCAAACAAAACAAGTAAGGTGCCTAGACCACCTAACGATGCTATTAGGCGAATGAACAAGCGTGGCCAGGTCATTGGCTCTTCAACCGTGCTGTAAATTCGCAAACGCCATGCACGCATGCCTAGGGTTTGCCCGCCCCTGCGCCAGAACCACAAGAAAAACCCAGCTATCCACAAGCCCACCCACGTTTGAATAAGCAGCTTATAACCAAAAGAGGCCTGAATCAGATCGGCAGGTTCAGCATAGCCTTGCAGGTCAAGGGCGCCATTTTTCAGCATGACCACCAGCGTTACGATCATGACCATGGCCGCACACATCCCTACGGCAGTAGCCACGAGCGTGTCGTAAATCATTGCCAACAAACGCCTAACGAATCCAGCTCGCTCAAGCGATGAACTGTCTGATTCTGAGTTGGGCGCGTTTTTATCATCCTTCGCCTTTAAGTGATTAGATGATGAGGACTTCTTCTTGGCTTTTTTGTCGTGTCTCGCCACGGGCTTCTCTTCGCTTCATTAACAACAGCGTTTATTTTGACACAAGCGCCACATCGCTTAAACAACATAAGCCTTAGTTAACGGCATTTAATAGTGCAATAAGCAAAGAAAAATGATTTCCACCTTTTTGCATCCATTAACCATTGTTAATCGTTATTGCTATTACAAACGGATAATGGACGTAAATACGGTGACAGCAAAAACTCTGGTAACAACACTTCTCGCTAGCTCATTTTCGCTTGGTATGGGCGCTGCAATGGCGTTAGACGACCCCGAAGGTAATATTGAGCATATTCGAGTACGTGGTGACTCATCTGTAAAAGACGGAGAGTTTATCTCGGCTTCGCAGGGATGGGTGTCTGGTGACACCTTGATTGAACGCCCAATGTTGCGCGCCGGTGAAATACTCGAATTCATCCCGGGCATGATGGTGACCCAACACAGTGGTTCGGGAAAAGCCAACCAGTACTTCCTGCGCGGTTTTAACCTCGACCATGGCACGGATTTCACGGTGAGTGTAGACGGTATGCCTGTGAACATGCGAAGCCACGGACATGGCCAAGGCTACAGTGACCTTAACTTTATTATTCCCGAATTTATCGACAATCTAAGCTACTTCAAAGGCACCTATTATGCCAACATCGGCGATTTTTCTAGCGCTGGCGGGGCATTCTTCAATTTAAGAGATTCACTTGAGCAAAACCAGTTGTTCTTAGGTTTAGGAGAATATGGGTTCAAGCGCGCTGTTGCATTAAATCACTTTGAAGCAGGAGAGAACCGCGTTGTTACAGCGTTGGAATATCAAACCTATGACGGCCCGTGGACTGACGTTGACGAAGATGTAAAAAAGAAAAACGCCCATATTCGTTATATTACGCCTTTGTTAGACGGCCAACTCACCATTACAGGAATGGCCTACGATAATAGCTGGAACGGTGCTGACCAAGTACCTGAGCGCGCTATTGAAAGCGGCATAATAGACCGTCTTGGCTCTATCGACACCCAAGTTGGCGGCGATTCGTCTCGCTATAGTCTCTCCGCAAACTATACCAGTGATACATGGAATGCTTCACTGTATGCCATAGATACAACGCTTAGCCTTTTTTCTAATTTCACTTACTTCCTTGATAACCCAGAGAGAGGCGATCAATTCGAACAGGCCGACGACCGAAAAATTTATGGTGGTGAAATATTCACTACCCTTCCCTTGGCGCTTACGGATGGAAGCAGTATTACCTTAGGCGGCCAGTGGCGTTTCGACGATATTGAAAACGTGGGTTTGTATCGCACCCAAAACTTAACCCGCTTTGGCACTATTCGAGAAGACGAAATAGACAGTAACAGCTATGCACTTTTTGCCCAGTCAAACATTGTGCTAAGTGACGCATTAAGCCTTTCATTAGGAGGCAGATACGATTACTTAGATGTGGACGTTACCAGTAATCTTGGTGCTAATTCAGGAAGCGAAAGTGACGGTTTATTTACCCTTAAAGCAGGCTTGAAGTACAGTGTATCAGACCAACTTACCGCATTTGCCAACGTTGGGCAGGGCTTTCATTCCAACGATGCACGGGGAGCCACCATTAATATAGACCCGGTAAGTGGTGACGCCACCGAAGCTGCTCCCTTGTTAGTAAAGAGCCTTGGCTATGAAGCGGGCGTTAACTATACCGATAACAAAACCTATAACCTGTCTGCTGCCTTGTGGCGCCTAGAGCTTGATAGCGAGCTGGTATATGTTGGTGATGCAGGCTTTACTGAAGCCAGTCGCCCCTCCGAGAGACACGGCATTGAAGTGAGTGCCTACTACTGGATAAGCCATCACCTAACAACAGACATTGAAGCTGCGTGGACCAAAGCCCGATTTAGCGACAGCGTTGAAGGCGAAGGTCGCCACATCGATGGCACCGTGCCAGGTGTGGTGAGTGCAGGGCTAACCTACTATCAAAGAAGTAACCAACTAGGGTTCAGCTATACCTTACGAAGCCGCTACCTAAGCTCTCGCACCGTAGAAAGCTTCGATGAAATTTCACCGCCGTCAACATTTTTAGTGAATGCTCAAGTTGCCTATCGCCAGCCAACTTGGGACGTAACGTTAGAAGTACTCAATGCCCTAGACAGTGACGATCACGATATTGATTATTTTTACGCATCTAGGCTGCCCGGAGAGCCAGAGGAAGGGATTGAGGATTTGCATTATCACCCTGTAGAGCCAAGAAATGTTCGCCTTACCTTTTCAGTAAAGTATTAATACATAAACGCTTTACTGTTTGGGGTCTGTCTATTGATTAGGTAACCATTCAGGCAGTTGTATATAAAACATGCTACTTTAAGAAGTAGCCGCCAAATAGTTAGAGCAATAAACAAATGGCCGCGCTACAACGATAAAAATAGGAGCAACAATGGAACACGAAACTCTGTTTCCTCTGCTGTGTAAAACCGCAGACGGCGACAAAAAAGCGTTCGCAGAGCTTTATAAGATAACCAGTCCACAGCTCTACGCTGTTGCTTTAAGGCTTTTGAAACGCCCTGAACTCGCTGACGAAGCCACACAAGACGCCTATATAAAAATTTGGCATAACGCCGGTAATTATCAACGAGGCAAAGGTACGGTACTTACCTGGATGGTCAGTATAGCTCGCTATCGTGCGCTCGATTTAATCCGCTATCACAACGTAAGAAATGAAGTCGAATTAAATGATGACGCACCGTCAGGTATGGAAACCACGCAATCAATAAAGTTAGAGGCAGAGCAAGCAAAATTGGCCTCTTGTTTAGATGAACTTGATGGACCGCAGCGTCAGGCTATCCATTTAGCCTATGTGAATGGTATGTCGCATCAAGAGGTGGTAACTCACTTGGCGTCACCACTTGGAACCATTAAAAGCTGGATAAGACGAGGCTTGCAAAGCTTGCAGAGGTGCCTATCACTATGAATTATTTAAAAGAAGAGCGATTAAACGCCCTCGCCGCTGAATATGTAGTTGGAACGCTGCGCGGCAAAGCGCGTACGCGCTATCAAAAGTTAATGATGCAGTATCAGGCTGTTAGCGATGCAACCGCACAATGGGAGCAATACCTTACTGGATTTGCTGAAACCTTGCCTCCGGTGACACCACCTGACAGCGTGTGGGAGAGCATACAAGTGAAGCTTGGCCACAAAGCGGCCAATGATACAGAGTTTGTCGGTCAGACTACTAATAGTATACCCAGTAGCGACAATGTAGTTGATCTTGAAAAAGAAAAGCAGAAACGCTGGAAGAACTTATCGTTCATATCCACAGCTGCTGCATTGGTGTTAGCCGTATTGCTTTTCCTGATGCAACCTGTGCCTACCCCAGAGGTTTCCCATATTGCCGTAGTCAATAATGCTGATAACACGCCATTGTGGGTAATAGAAGTATCTGACACAACCATGAATGTTAAGGTCACCGATGCATTTGTGGCGTTAGCAGACAAAGACTATGAGCTTTGGATGGTGCCGGCAAACGGCGAAGCGCCAATTTCCCTCGGTTTGATGCCTGAAGTTAATGGCGACACGCGCGCGACACCAGATATCTTGCAAGATCAAAGTATCGCGGCGTTAGCAGTGAGCTTAGAAGCACCAGGCGGCTCGGTAACAGGCGCACCAACGGAAGTGCTATATATAGCGCCGATTGTTTCCGTGTAATTTTACGCACTAAGCGGCACACCAAAAGGCCACGAAACGTGGCCTTTTACTTTTCATTAAAACTTTATTTTAATTTTTTAAATATTTTTGCATCTAAGGTGAAACCTCAGTCGTTTGGTCTCTTGAACTCATAAAAAAACAGAGAGACTCGACATGATCCAATTCAAACGCAAAACTTTGTCACTGGCTGTCGCCGTGACATGTGCAGCCGTAACTGCTGGCGCAATAGCGTCAAGTCACCGAGAAGCACCGAATATCACTCGCCACCCAGCGTTAGATAGCACCGACTTTTATGCTTTCAATAGCTATGAACAAGGCCGTGAAGATTATGTGACTTTCATAGCAAACTATATTCCACTGCAAGATGCTTATGGTGGCCCTAACTACTTTGCAATGGACCCGAATGCGCACTACGCCATTCATATTGATAGTGATGGCGACGCGGTTGAAGACTTAAGCTTTGTTTTTAAGTTTAACACTATGCTTGCTGCCGATAACGAAGGTATCGCCTTGCCTATAGGCCCTGAAGGCGAACAGAAAATGGTGAAAGTACCGCTTAAAAATGTAGGCGGAATCAGCGCAGACGATTCAAGCGCAGCAAACTTCTCAGAAATGTACAGCCTTACTATGGTAAGTGGCGACATGCAGACAGGCACGCGCACTACTCTTACTCCCGCCATGGGTGATATGTTTAAAAAGCCGCTTGATTACATTGGTAATAAAACCTTTACCAGTGAAGCGGAATACGCACGCTATGCTGAAAGCTTTATTTATTCGTTCAGCATCCCTGGGTGCGATGACATGGCCAAAGTATTTGTTGGTCAGCGTAAAGACCCCTTCGTTGTTAACTTAGGCAAAACATTCGACTTGGTAAATTATGTACCTGTTGAGGGCGATAGCGCACCGGGCGCAGGCGATAGTGAAGGTTTTCCTGGCGGTATAACGCAAAGTGCCATGAATGATGACTTAGCCGATAAAAACGTGACAGCGTTATCTATTGAAGTACCCAAGGCGTGTGTTACCGGTGAAGGTAATGGCGTAATTGGTAGCTGGACCACGGCAAGCTTGCCGCAAGCGCGTATCCTAAACCCAGATGCCACCTTTGCGAAACCTGAGACTAATGGTGGTGCGATGACTCAAGTGTCTCGTTTAGGTAGCCCGCTAGTAAATGAGCTTGTTATCGGTATTGGCGATAAAGACAAATTCTCTACTTCTCATCCAAGTGCAGACGGTCAATTCGCTGATTATGTAACCCACCCTTCTTTACCAGAACTACTGAACATTCTGTTTAAAGATGCAGTGAATACTACGCTGGGTACGGATATTGAGACCCTTGCGCCGACTAACTTCCCGCGTATGGACTTAGTAACAGCGTTCCTTACAGGTTTCCCAGGCGTTAACCAGCAAGCAACTGTAACAGCATCAGAAATGCTGCGCCTAAACACTGGGATCCCAGCAACACCAGCCGAATCACAGTCAGCATTCGGTGTGGCAGGCGATGACTTAGCGGGTTTCCCTAACGGTCGCCGCCCAGGTGATGACGTGGTTGATATTGCCCTTCGCGTTGTTATGGGCCGTTTGTGCTATCCCATCCCGGTAGCAGGTGAAGATACAGACCTTGGCCTTTGTACACCAGAGGACGCCAGCGTAGGTAATGTACCTTTCACTGATGGTGCACCTGTAGATGCAAGCATGATTGATTCATCGTTTCCTTACCTAAAAACACCACTTGCTGGCTCTGAATAAGGAGATCCATCATGTCTATGAAGATTAGGTTATTTAACAAGAATCCAAATGCACCCGCGTTTGTTAAGTCGGGTCAAGCCCCTTTGCAGAAACATAAGTTGTGGGTCATTTCTGGATTGGTACTAGCGCTAACTGGTTGTTTCGATAGTGATGACGATAACGATTATCAAGCGCCAGAAGAAAATGTAGCGCCCGTAGCCGTTGATGAAATGCTAACGACGCAAGCAGATATTGCGTTTGATGGCACGTTGACAGCAACCGATGCCGATGGTGATGCACTCACCTTCGGGCTTGGTGAAAACGGTACGTTAGGTAATGCAGAAGTTAATGCTGATAGCAGCTTTACGTACACACCTAACGCTCAGGTAACGGGTAGCGATAGCTTCACCTTCACCGTTTCTGACGGCGTAAATCCAGAAGTTACGGCCACCGTTAGCGTTACGATTGAGGCACAGCAGGTATCGCTCTCTAGCTATACCCGTGATGCCTTTAATCAAGCACCGACCGATGAACCGCTGCCAATTAACGGGCGCGAGTTCACCCAAGATGCTGACGACACCACGTTCGATGATTTATTGATTGGTCAATAACGAACGGTCAGTACACAGTGTCAACCGTAAAGCCAAGGACGGCTTTTATAAAGGAAGTTCAGATGAAGTTGATGAGAAGCAGTACTCTCATACTCCCTATAATGAGCGTATTGTCAGCCCTAACAGTCTGTTCGGTATCTGCTCAGTCTGAAAAACTCAATTATGATACCGTCATCGCAACGTGGCAGCCTCAACAGCTATCCATAGCAAGTATCGACGAAGCGGAAAAAATTTTAACTTCAAGTAGATACCTTCAAGCAAAAGGTGATGAGAGAGAGCGTATTGTTAGGTTCACGAACATAATGCGACAAAAATTCGATTCGTTGAACGCAGGTCAAAAAGAGCGTTTAGTTGTTTTAGAAGCTCGACTACTTCAAGGCATTCATAAGTTCGAACAAGCCAAGCAACATCTCAATCAAATAGCCCGCTTTCGCTCTCCTGCTGCACAGTTATTGTTGGCAGATATAAACGTTCAGCAAGGTAACACTAAAAAGGCGAAAGAAAACTGTGAAAAGCTGGTAGGGCAAACAAGTTTTTTAATCGCTTTCACGTGTATGGTTAACGCTGATTTTTCACAAAATAAAGACGTAAAATTTTTAAAAAAGCTTAGCGCTTTTGAGACCTACACGAGTACAGTGAGGCCTGCGGAGCGCCAGTGGTTTTATGAAGTACTCGCAGACATGTCGCTTCAACTTGGTAACGCTGAAGCCGCGCTCGAGCACTTGTCACAAACAGAATTCGAAAAGCTACCTATAAGCGCAATGTTAGTTTGGGCCGACGCACATTTTGCGTTGAATAACTATAAGGCAGTGAGTTCTGGGTTTAGCAACTCCGTACCCGATATATTGACAGCCGACGATGGCTTGCTACTTAAATGGGCAATTGCGGAACGAGCGCAAGGTATTGTGCGCTCTGAAGTACAAACTCAACTTGCTAAGAACATGGAAATTCGAGTGTGGCGAGAAGACAGTTCTCACGCCGCACAGGTCGCCACTTACTTTTTAGAGATTGAGCCCAATTACCCACTGGCGCTTAGATTTGCCGAAATTAACTGGCAATACGCACAGTCATTAGATGACAAAAACCTCCTAGAGCGCGCTCGACAGGCTAATGAAGTATCGACCAATGCCTAATGTTCTCAACCCCTTCAGTAAACGAGTCATGATTAGATTTATCACATTTTTCATCTTCGCCGCCTTCAGCGTTTTCACGCATTCACACGAACTGAGTAACGGCTACTTAACGCTTAAAAACGATTCAAATAACACTTTGTCTGGCGAGCTTTTGCTAAAGCCTGAAGATATAGGACAAGCAGCAGGGCTAGATAGTAATAATGACGGTAATTTGACCTGGGGTGAAGTCAACAGAAGCCACACTATGGCAAACGACTATATCCAAAACCACCTAGTGATTCGAGATAGCGAAACGCGATGTACGGTTAGTATTGCTCCCCCTTCTATACGAGATATATCTGCAGAGTCATTACTGGTATACCCGCTGTCGGTAAACTGCGTATATGTAAACGAAGTATCGATACAATACACTGGCATAGTTAGCGATTTCCCCACCCACAAGCTACTCACAACGGTAACGTTAAACGATCACACAAGTGTTTATGTACTAAGCGATGAACGCTCTTTTATCACTGCTTCTGCTACAGGAAACAGCTGGATTTCGCAGTTTGGGGAGATGGTTTATCAGGGAATTTGGCACATTTTCATTGGACTAGACCATATACTATTTTTGGTTGCTACGTTGCTCACCGTTAATCTTTACAGGGAAAATAAGCGCTGGGTTAAAGAGCAAAGCAAAAGGCACATTATAAAAAGTACGGTGATATTAGTAAGCACGTTTACGTTAGCGCACTCGATTACATTAACTGCCACAGCACTGGATTTTATTACGCTAAATAGCCGTATTGTTGAGCTAGGCATTGCTATATCAGTGGCTATAACTGCGCTTAACAATGTGTACCCTATCATCATGCGTTTAGGATTTATTACCTTTGGGTTCGGCCTACTCCATGGAATGGGATTTGCGAGCGTGTTTGGCGACCTTAATGCCCAGTCGGGCAGCTTGGTAATGAATGTATTCGCTTTTAATATAGGGGTAGAGCTGGGTCAACTTGCCATAGTCACGCTGCTATTGCCCTTACTTATCTTACTTAGAAACGTAAGGTTATATTCAAAAGCCATAATGCCAATTGCATCGTCAGTAATCGCGGTAGTAGCGATTAATTGGACGCTTCAGCGTTGGTAAAAGTGTGCGTTCTGTTGATTAATAAGAAATAGATAAAGCAAAATACGCTTTTGAACAATCTTTCGGCACTTAATCACAAAAAGCTTAAAAAGTTGTTGTATAGGCGCGCCGCATCGCTATAATGCCATGCATCAACACCACGTTGATAACCATACACAATGCCAGTGTGATGGAATTGGTAGACATGACGGATTCAAAACTGATAGTGTCTAACAATTAAACTAAGGCAAGTCACTGAAAGGTAAGCGCCCTTTGACTCAAACAAGCTAAAATATGCTTGCAAAGATTTGCAAAGTTTTTAAACCTCGTAAATATTAAAATTTGATGCCAGAGTGATGAAATTGGTAGACATGACGGATTCAAAATCCGTTGCTAGAAATAGCGTGCCGGTTCAAGTCCGGCCTCTGGTACCATTCTTAAAATTTTTTGCAAAGCTATCTGCTTGATTAAACCGACCTTTGAGTCGGTTTTTTTGTATTCAATATTTCATTTGCCTTCATAGACACATATACCATTTTATCTGTCTTTTATGGACTAAGGTTGTTCTAATGTTATATTGAACGATATAGATGTAGTGTTTTTCGCTTATAGGATAAGTGCAAATATGGAAGTTGCGATGAATAAATATGAATGGCTTGAAAAAAGAACCCCAAGAAGTGTCGATAACTTAAGATTGTGGGATGGAAATCCTCGGTTGGTTCCAGAGGAAAACCATATCCACATTGCAGATTTTGTCTCCGACTTACTTTCTGACCCTTCAGAAAAAACTAACTTTTTCAATTTAATCGATTCAATTTCGACTGACGGCTTTATACCTGCTGATCCAGTTGTTGTATGGCAAGAGCCTTCTAACGAAAAGTATTATGTTGCAGAAGGTAATCGAAGAGTTCTTGCACTTAAGTTATTGCGCCACCCAGATAAAGCACCGAAGTCCATTCGTTCTTACATTAGAAAGAAAGCATTTAGCGTTAATAGAGATGATATCGAAAAAATCAGAGTTTGTGTGGCTCCATCCTATGAAGATTGCGAGTGGTACATAAACCAAAGGCATGCTGGTAGCTCTTTGCAAAAGTCTTGGTCACGATTGCAGCAGCAACGTTGGATTGCTGGACTGTATGATAAGTATAAAGGTGACCTTGAAAAAGTTATTGCAATTACAAAATTTTCCAAAGGTGAACTAGATCATACTCTCAGGATATTGCAAATCAGAGATCTAGCTCTTCAACCGGCGATATTTGATAACCTTGATGAATCAGAGAAAGAGAGTGTGAAATCTCATCGTATACCTATGACTATTTTAGAGCGTTGGTTTTTTAATAGTAAGTTACGTGAAGCATGGGGTATTCAGATTGAATCAGAAAAGGTAGTGATAGCTTCGGACAAAGCGTCATTTTTTAATGCCTATTTACATTGGTTGAAATATGTAATTAGAAGGGATGATCCTGACGTCGAAGTAAAAATTAATACAAGAACAATTGATAGTAACTTTGACGGCATATTGTCTGCTCTCCCAGCGGTTGTTGGTAAAAATAGCGGAAATCAGGAAGAAATTTCGTCAAGTCAGAACTATGATAATGCAACTAACAATAGGGAAAGCGCGAATGAAGATGGTAATTCAAGTTCTAACCAGAATATAGAAAGCCTTGAAACAGAAAATAGTAAGCAGAAAGCATCTCAAAGTAAGAATCCTGATCGCCTGAACCTAGTTATCCCAGAGTGTAATCTCAATACAGGAAATTATAAGTTGAATGCACTTTTTGGGGAGTTAAAAAGGGTGCCAATGGAACGATATAAAAATTGCTTGGCAGCTTCACTAAGAGTTTTCCTTGATTTGTCAGTAGCAGAATATATTGTGAGTGAAAATATTGGAACGGCTATGGCACAGCGGTACAAAAGAGATTTACAGGAAATTATGCTACGCCATAGGCTAGAGTATATAAAGCAAAATAGGCTTACAGCCAAGTCTCAGGCACATAAGGTTGTTGAAAAATTACTAAACCCAGCTAATGACTTTAGTTTGGATACCTTAAATTCTTACGTTCATGGCAGCAGTGTTGTACATGTTGATAGGCGCTTTTTAAATAGGTTCTGGGATTTTCTGTTTCCTCTTTTGTCTAAATTAGTAGATTTAAAGGAATCTTAATGGCCCTATCTTATTCTCCTTTAAGGTACCCTGGAGGAAAATCTAAGCTTTCAGCATATATATTGGAAACAATGAAGCAGAATGACTTGGTTGGTGGTACTTATGTTGAGCCTTTTGCGGGAGGTGCTGCAATAGCTTGGTATTTGCTTTTAGAAGAGCACGTAGAGCAAGTGTATATAAATGATCTGAATCCTTCTATTTACGCTTTTTGGTATAGTGTTCTTAACAGGTGCGATGAGCTATGTGAATTGATTGAGATGGTATCAGTAACAATAGACGAATGGCATAAACAAAAAGCAATACAAACTGACACCAGCGCGACTCTTCTAGAAAGAGGTTTTTCTACATTCTTTTTAAATCGTACAAACCGTTCGGGAATAATTAAAGCAGGGGTAATTGGCGGTCTATCACAAACCGGAAATTATAAAATTGACTGTAGATTTAACAAAAGTAAACTTTTAGAACAGATCCAAAAAATTTCTAAATATCGAGAGTCTATATTCCTGACTAATTATGATGCAGCTGAATTTATTGATGAAGTATTACCAAGAATCGAAAATAAATGCCTCGTTAATATAGACCCCCCATACTATGTGAAAGGGAAAGGTTTATATCAGAATTTTTTTGAGCACGACGATCATTTCAGATTGTACGAAAGCGTTAAGAACATATCACACCCCTGGATCGTTACCTACGACGATACTCCAGAAATAAATGATATTTACAGTGAATTCTCACCAAAACCATTTGGCTTGACTTATACCGCTCAAGAGAAGAGGAAAGGCACTGAGGTAATAATACATGCCCCCCACCTTAAAACATCTAACCTAAAGCCAGATGTGACCTTTAAAGAACTTGAACGAATAAAGAAAAGTCGAATGTCATGAGCTGACATGAACAATTCCTTTAATGTCAGCTCAGCTTCTAAGTATCAAAAGATCTCACTGGCGACACAAAAGTTCTCCGATAACCCGGACGAATCTTGATCTAGCAAGTAAGTACTGATAAATACCCCAGTTCATTTTAAATCTCTTTGCTACAAACCCAGCTGAATCAGAAGAAGAGTTGTTCAGTTGTAATTTCACAATGGTGTTCAACCTTAGTCTAACTAGCAATGGATACTTTCACACAAAGATTCATACCCTTTCATTTTTAACTATAGAGTACACTTTAGGTAATTAAAACAAGGATGTTTGTGAATGCCAAGAAACAAAACCACCTTTATTGATATGCTGGTAGAGTTACCATGGTGGGTATCTATACTCGTATCTGCTACGGCCTATATAATGATGGCCTATGTGTTGCCATCCATTCAAACCGATAACCAAATCACCGCCATGGTGTTGAAAGCTTTTATGCTCCCTGCCCCTTATATCGCTGGCATGATATTGCTCGCCGCCCCTTTTGCGCTTTTGAATGCTCGCCGTAAAGCCAAACAACTGGATACCCAGCGTAATATCCAAACCGTGCATGAATTGCACTGGCGTAACTTTGAAGAGTTGGTGGCCGAAGCCTATCGCAGGCTAGGTTATCGGGTAGCAGAAGGCGGTTATGGTGCCGACGGCGGTATTGACTTAGAACTTCGAAAGGATGGTCAGCTTACCTTAGTGCAATGCAAACAATGGAAAACGCAAAAAGTTGGCGTGAATGTGGTGAGGGAAATGTTTGGAGTGCTGACTGCGCATCATGCTAACCACTTTATTATCATCAGTTCTGGCACCTTCACCCAACAGGCTATCGACTTTTCGGCTGGCAAACCTATCGAGCTGATTGATGGTTCAAAACTATTGGCACTGGTAAACGATGTGCAGGTTTCACCTCAGGTAACTATTGAAAAATCCAAGACGTGTCCAAAATGTTCTGGTGAGTTAATAGAAAGAACGGCGAAACGTGGCCCTAATGCCGGTAATACGTTTTTGGGGTGTTCCAGCTTTCCGAAATGCCGTTACACAGAATAAGTAAGGATAGAGATGAAAGACCTGGATGTTCATAAGAAAGTGGCCGTACTGATTGATGCCGATAATGCTCAGTTAGCCAAGCTATCGCCCATATTGGACGAGATATCAGCGCACGGGCATGTACTCATAAAACGAGCTTACGGTGATTGGTCGGCCGACACCTTGAAGAACTGGAAGAAGCTACTTAATGAACTGGCGATCCAGCCTATTCAACAGTTTGCCTATATCACTGGTAAGAACTCCACCGATGCATCGATGATTATTGATGCCATGGACTTACTATATTCCGACCGCATTGATGCTTTTGCATTGGTTTCCAGTGATAGCGACTTTACCAAGCTAGCTTCTCGGTTACGTGAATCGGAAAAGTTTGTGTTTGGCGTAGGAGAGAAGAAAACTCCGGTATCGTTCCGTAACGCCTGTGATGACTTCATCTTCACCGAGAACTTAAGTGCTGAGCAGGTATCAAATAGTGATACACCAAAGGCGGATAACGCGATATCCACCAATGGAGCAGAAGAACTGATCCCTGTTTTATTTAAAGCATGGGAGCTGTATCAGAACGATGATGGTTGGGTTAACGTTGGTCCGGCGGGAAGCTTCTTAAAACGCACAAAACCAGATTTCGACCCTCGGACATATGGTTCAGCCAAAGTAACCGGCGTGGTTGCTGGCCTGTCAGCCATATTCGAGATGACTAAGTTGAAAGGAAAAGGGGCGACAAATGGAATCTTCTATCGCCCCAAGATTGCAAGGTCTTAATCAATTTCCCAAGGCGGCAGATCATCTATTTTTAGAGCTTGTCGCCTTTTTACCGTTCTGCGTTTCGGTGATATATCCTTTAAGTCGATTTTAGTTGTTTGGCGAACGCCTGTGCCGTTTTGATATTTATTAAACGCTTCGCGAGCCTCATCTAAACTGTCAAAACCTTTATAATCATTCCCCGAAAACAGATGTACTTGCTTGCAGTTTAGTTTCCTTCCAAGATAAATATACCCCGGGGTTACGACCTATGAATACGACATAAGCCGCTCGTCTGGAATTGCCTACTCGATTAATAATACTTAAGTCTCTGGCCATTTTAATCTCCTGTAAACAATGGCGTTAATTATTAATTACGCTTTACAGTTTTTGACTTGGCCGGTTTAGTCGCTGGAGATTTGAATAAAAAAAACCTTTAAAACTTGCCAGTAATGCAGAAAATTACCCTCCCATATCTGATACATATCGGTTGCCTGTTCGATAGGAAAAACGCCGAAAAGGTTTTGAAATACGCCAGCCTGAAAATCAAAATCGAGATCTTTTGCTAACTCTGCATAAGGGCCACTCCCAACGTAAACGAAGTCTGTGATGTAGCACGGGTGCCAAGTGTTATTTTGCCGTTCCAGTCTAATCTCGACAGGATGAAAACCTCCTTTCTCGGCCGAGTAAGCCGGGTCACGAAAGTTGATAGTCACATTATCACCCGAAATACCCTCTTCGTTGAGCATAACCGTTATTGCCTTAGTAAACTTGTGAGTAACAGGCAAAGCTAACCCTTCGCGGAGAATGCGCATAATTTGGTTCCTTGATGTTAATTTGAAATAGGTTGGCTTTTTGTCGAAGCCAGTCGCGTAAAAAGCTAATTTAGTTGTATAGGCAGCGTTAAGTTGCTTATAGAAACAAAGGGTGATGGTTCGCCATTTAGCCTTTGACTGCTGAACCATGGAAAGAGAAAGGGCGATACTAATTATCACCCTTTCAGCGGTTCTACTTTTATTGGCTTTTTGGGCCCGCCTTTTTAGGAACAGCTGGTTTGAGTAGAGCGTTATCAAGCTCACCTTTTTCAATCGCCTGTATAACGGTATCGATAATCTCAGGTAGCTTGGCTTTATCGCCAACATCTATCGCAGGTTTACCTTTTTGAAGTTCAATAGGTTTATTACCTACTTTTATTTCAAGATAGTAGTATTCGTCGCTATCGTAATACCACGGTCGAACAGTGGTGGGTCTGCGCTGAATGATGATTTCACCTGTTTCAGGGTTCTTAACTTTCTTTTCCTTAAACGCCTCAAAACGTTTGTTGTCGATTAGGCATTGCGCCATCTCTTTTTGTTGCTCTAGTCTCTCAATAAGCTTTAAACGCTTACCGATAACGGGAGGCTTAGGCTCAATTTTAGGGCGAGCGATGACCTTGAGCGAACTCAATACGGATGTAGACATAATGTTTACCTCTATGGGTTAGTGAGGGCGAATAAAGCCCGGTTGGGGTTTTGCTTGCTTACGTTGGTTTTCATCTGCCAATAAGTTGATGGCAAAATCTCGAATTGATGCGTTAGAGCTAAACTTAGTGCGGCGCGCTAAGATGGCAAAGTCACCTGGAGTTAGGTATTTCAGTTGAAGCAGCGTTGCACTTTCTGACTTGCTTAGCCTTTTAACTCTTGTTATTTGTTTATACAGCTCTAGCACTTGCACTGAAGTTAAGTACTGACAATCAATCTTGAAGTCGAAACGACGCAATACCGCTTTATCTAGTTTGGTAACAAAGTTTGTAGCAGCAAACAAGGGCTGCGTGAAACACTCTATTTGCGTTAGAAACTCGTTAACGAACTGAAGTTCATGTTGAGCATTTAGACCTTCACGAGCACTGAGTAAGCTGTCAACTTCATCAAGAAGGATAACCTGCTCTTCTGTGTGTGCGCGCTGGAAGAGTTCAGCAATTTTCCGTTCGCTTTCACCCACCCATTTACTTAATACGTCCGAGCATTTAACCCGCAAGAGCTTCCTATTGTTTAACTCAGCAAGATAATGAGCATAGGCGGTTTTCCCTGTTCCCGGTGGGCCAGAAATTAACGTTCGACTAGGTAGATTGTGCTTAAGTGCATAAGTAATATCATCAAGGTAGACTTGTGGTTGCTTGATGTTGAGGTAGCTTGCATCAAACAGAATTTCGCCCTTGTAGTTAAGCTTGTCTTGCCACTGCTCTGTCGCTCTGAGAGAGTACTCGACGACATCGTTTACCACAGCCTCTGCATCGACGTTCTTCGCTTTGATGGTATGCGCAATGTGAGTTGCATTTGCCACTATCGCAGGCGTGATATTCTCTACCTGACTAATTTGCTTTCGAGCAGCAAGAGACAAACCCAAACCACGAAAGTAGGAGCGCGTAACGCTTTCTATTTCTTCAGGTTTCAATGACGGTACATCAATAGCGAGCTTGAACCTTCTGATAAAGCTGACTTCAAGGCTCTGCACATAATTGGTTATCCAAATACAAGGGATATCGTTGTGCTCGATGAAACGCTGTAGGTGCTCTTTACTATACTGGCTATCAGCATTTTCAAATAAGCCCTCACACTCGTCGACTAACAACATAGCGTCAGATTTTTTAGTGAGTAATGAGTTAAGTAACGAAAGATAACGAAGCCTGTCCTTGTTAGGGAAACGGCTGTTAAATTCATCATCGGCATAGTTGCTAGCTAGTGCCGTAGAGCGGATTTCATAGAGCGTTCTGCCACAACTTTTCGCTAAAGCGCGAGATAATTCCGTTTTGCCGGTTCCAGAGTCACCGTACAGCAATATACTTGTACCCACGCTTCTGGCTTGCGTAGCAGCATTTAAGTATCGCGTTAAAAGCTCTGTATTGACATGCGGAAAATCCTTGAGCCCAAATGCAGCGTTAGGAGACGGGTGAAGCAGCGGCTCGACCAGCATCTCTCTGGAAGTTATTTTTTCAGTAAGTAACTTACGGATAAGCACCTTAGGCATTTCACCAAAATCATACGATAAAAAATCCACATCCGGTAAGAAACCATATTGATTCAATCGCGCTGTAGCATGAGTAAACTGCTCGTCATTAACACCTGTTATGTCTTTAACAACTTCATTCAGAGACAAATGGTTAGCTTGTAATTGCACGGATGAAGCTAACGCCCTTAACCACTGATTTACTTGTGAGAGCAAGGTGAACTGAACAAGCAAATCGGTTTGTTTCGGTAAATCCATTAGGCTTCTGATGAAACTACAGTTGTCTAGAAACGTTTTGGTAATCTTAGGCTGCCTATCACTAATAGTTAGGCATGCTTTATAGTTAACGCTTTCATTTCTGTCTGTGAAAAACGGTACGCTTGAAACACTGCTTCCGCGCAGATTAGACGCAAGGCTTTTACTAAGTACATCGGTATCAACTGATGACAAATATCGAAGTAACCGCTTGCCCCACTCACACGCAAGATAATGCAGCTCACCAGACTTTCTTAACACTTTATGAGACATATAGACCTCACAATTTGTAGGAAAGTAAGGAGGCAGCTTGTTGCATGACCTTTTCACTGCGTTTGTCATACATAATCGTCGTACTGATATCTGCATGCCCTGCCATCTGTCGAACGGTATTTAAATCGACATTCTGCTCGAGTAAACGTGTGATGAAAGTACGTCGAAGGTCGTGTGGTGACACTCTCTCAATGCCAATGGCAGACAATGATTTACGAATTAGAGAATAAACAGCACATGAAGATAAGTGAGTATCGTGTTGGATGTTCCCACCTCTCGCTACTCTGTGAAACAAATAACCTTTGTGTTTACCACGTAACGCTAGCCATTCGTTTAGCGCGTGCTGCGCCCACTCCGGTAAGTGAACGGTACGGCTCTTGTTCCCCTTCCCTTTCCTCACAATAAGTGCCGAGCCTGCTACATAGTCTTGAAGTAATAGCGCAACTAGCTCACTTCGCCGTAGCCCCGTTCCAAGGAGTGTTGCCAATACAGCATAATTACGGATACCGAGTACGGACGTATTTTGTTTCAAATATGCGAATAGCGTTTGAACCTGCTTGACCGAAAGCGGCTTACCGTCATGCGCGCCGTGGCTCACTTTGCTGATAGCGCGGAGCTGAACTAATTGTATTTCAGGCGCAAGACCTGACATAACAGCCACGCTTACAATACTGCGTATTGCTGTAATTGCTCTGTTTATAGACCGTGCAGACCAGCCATTAGCAATAAGCAATGCTTTGATATGACTAGCTTGCTGAAAGTCTATCTTGTGGTACATCATCTCACGCTTTTTTTCGGGCCAACGTAGCAAATCGGCGATACTATTGAGCTGTGAAGCAATAGAACGCTGACTATTAGGTGCAAGTCGACCTAAATACAGCGTATAGGGGCATGCAGCATTCATAAAATGCTCCTATATTTAGTTTAAAAGTATTGAAATAAAATAGGATTGCTGTGAAAAGCTAAATATATGATAGCGAGGGTTGGTGAAAGGTAATACGGCTGTTTTGTACCAGTTTAGTGAAGCTAAGGTACGCAGGCACCTTAGCTTTAATGGTTTGTTGTTATTGCTTCAAGAAGGTTTCAACGAACTCCTTTTGGGTACATCGCCCCCTATTACTAACCCACTTACGAAAAGGGCTGCAAAAGTGCTTGAGGTACTTGATAGAAGGTCCATAATCCCAGCTGAATTCCCCGGAATGAATATCTATTCGATGACGAGCCATCAACCTTCTCAGCTTTCTCCGCTCATTATCACTTTGCTGAGCAGCAATAACTTGATGAGCACCTAAGTTCTTAATACAGTTTAGTAATCTGAAGTCTAACTGAGTCGATGTACATAACTTATCGAGGTCGTAGATAAACAAATTGTCGAGAGCTATATGCTTATCAACTAGTGAAATCAGCTCCTCCCAACAGGTTGCATTCTTCAGTTTTACTTTCTTCTCGATGCGGGTGCAAGGCTTGTTTAGACTGGGTGCACTCGGTCTGCCAGACCTCAAGAGTTTTTCGTTTCGGCTGTACGCTGTGACTCTAACTGTGGACCGCAAACTTCCGATACCTACTCCTGTTAGTGATCCATTTTCAACATAAAACGCACTTTTTTTGCTTCCGCGTAGCTCAACGCCAATTGACCCAAGCGGGCGAAAGAAATCAGTCGCTAGATGAAACATTGATATACTGAACAAGGGAGTAAAGCCTTGCCTCTTATTACATTTTCGGGTGAGATATTTAAACGAGCAACGTCATAGTGATATCTGGTTAGCGGAAAACCTTTCAACTGAATTAGAAGCTTTTCATCGATAGAGTATCTGTAACCAGTGCTTATAACTAAACAAGGTGTTTCAGTGTTTATCTTTCCATATTGAAATTCTTTGCACAGCGGCAGAATTACACTCTGCTGGTAACTTCTAGAGCGCTTCATGATGGCGTATGGTGAACAATGGTTCTTGAACGAAAGCTTTTCCACACATTTGAACAAAGATTGCTCAAATTGGGCCAAGTTTTCATTTGATAGCCCGGTCACTAAGATGTTTAGGGCGTCTATGTCTACATTGATTGTATTTCCGCGCATATTAAAGTTCCTCCTCTGATTCTTCCAGTTCTATGAGGCAATTCTCGAGGTCTTCAATTAGCGCTTGCACTAGCTCTTCGTCGTCAATTAGCGTAAATATTATTTTTGCAATTGCTTTTTCATCTTTGACCGTTAGCGCTTCTTTCAACCGAGAGAAGTCAACATCCTTAGTTGGCCCACTTTTGGGGGCATCAACAGTTTCGCTAATACATTGTTCAACAAATTTCTTTGTGACGCTTTCCGGTGAGGGCTTAGATTTTATTTTCAGATTTTCACAGACCTTACGCCATACTCGATACCTTACATCAACATGAAGTTTGCGCATTGCTAGTAGTGATGAATTGGAATACTTACCAACAGGTAGAGATAAGCTTAAAGCTATCTCACCTGCTTTTGCGTGTTCAAACAGCATTGAGTAACTTATACTCGGAAAGGTTTCAGTACAGAAACTCTTGAAGTTTGGGAAGCCAATAACACTATAAGCCTGATTGATGTAAAGGGTTGTAACACTTTCTGCAAAATCGCAGTGTGAATCATTTATAAGATCGATTAGATCGTAAATTTTATCTTCATTTAATAAACTCATTTTAATCTCCGTAACAAATTGACTGACTATCAGCGACACGAAATTGCCGCTCACGGAGGAATTAGAAAAAACGACAGCGATCTGCATAAAAAATAAATAAAAAAGCAGAACAATTAGGAATAACAACCAACTCAAGTAATATAAGGTTATTAATCATACCCTTACACCATTATTTAGAAGTAAATCCTGAGCTCAGGATTAGTAAGCACCCTTATAAATTTGAATTACACAACTACGAATTAATGATAATCGACAAAAAGTGACCTAGAACATCAATTCCATTATCAAAATGTGCTCTATTAAGCACGCTGCACAGTCATATTAAGATTATTGTGGTTTATCACTCATAACGAAGCATTGGCTTGATTTACTTCTTTTAGGACAAAGTGATGTACCAAAGTATCTTAACTCTGATGCTCTGCCGTGCATGAACAGCCTTGCCTGGAATAGCAATTTTCTTTACTGGGGCACCACAGAAAGTCATATAAGGTATTAATTGGCCAAGTTAGATATATCTTTTCTCTTTAATTCAAATAGCGATAAAAACCGATGGTGATAAGCCATAGACTCGTAGGTCTCATTAGAGGAATTAGCACAAGTCCACTAATTGCGGCCTAGTTAAAACATCGACATCAACTCACCCATGGTTTATAATTTAGTGGAAATAATAAAATTTATAAACCACTTGGAGATTGACTATGTTTTCAGAACGTTTGATGCGAGCACGTAAAGCTGCAGGTATGTCTATGAACGCTCTGGGCATTGCAATTGGTGTATCTGCTAATGCTATTAAGAAATACGAACATGGCGAAGCAATGCCGTCATCAGGGAAGCTTTATAAACTCGCAAAGACTTTAGGAGTCCGCTCAGAATACTTTTTTCGACCAACAAAAGTGGAGTTGGGACATGTTGAGTACCGAAAACGTTCTAATACCCCACAGAAAACTCTCGACCGTATAAATGGCGATGTTCTAGATCAAGCTGAATTATGGACTGAATTGCTAGACCTTTTTCCAGATTCTGTCCGTCCGATAAGTAAATTTACTCTACCAGGTAATTTACCCGAGACAGTTGATTCTGAAGAAGCAATTGAATCTATTGCTGAACAAATGCGGAAAGAGTGGCAGTTAGGTCTTAACCCTATTCCTGATTTGATCGATTGCCTTGAATCTCGAGGCATTATGGTTATCTGTACCGACGTCAATATAGGTAATAAGTTTGATGGATTAGCCGGACAGATCAACGAGTCACCAGTTATTGTTGTATCAACAACACAGCCTGGAGATCGACAGCGGTTTACACTAGCTCATGAGCTAGGTCATTTAGTATTGCACGGTCGGTTACCTGATACTATTGACGAAGAGAAAGCATGCAACCACTTTGCAGGTGCCTTTTTACTACCTTTGATAGCAATCAAACAACACCTTGGCACATATCGGCAGGCTCTTGAGCCGCGTGAGCTATTTATGCTTAAGCAAGAGTTTGGCATTAGTATGATGGGCATTTTGGTTCGTGCGGGTCAGGCAAACGTAATTTCATCATCTTTGCAAAAGCAATATTACATGAAATTCAATAAGCTCAAGTGGCGTACACGGGAACCAGGCACCGCCTACCCTCAAGAAACAACATTTCTTTACAAACAGCTCGTCTATCGAGCGTTAGCGGAAGATTACATCACAGAATCAAAAGCTGCTGAATTTTTAAAAATGCCACTTTCAGCATTCCACAAAGAACGTAAGCTAGGAATGGCTGATGCAATTACTAATTAGTGACGCAAACATCCTAATTGATATGGAAGAAGGGGAACTGCTGCCACAAATGTTCCAACTTCCTTATAACTTCTCCATCCCCGATATCTTGTTTTACGAAGAACTAGAACAAGAACACAACCATTTAATTGAGCTGGGTTTGAGACTTGATGAGCTTGAGGGAGAGTTAGTAAGTTATAGCGTAGCGCTTGTTGAGCAATATCGAAAACCTAGCCGCAATGATTGTTTTGCGCTTGCGTTGGCGAAACATCATCAGTGCCCACTTCTTACTGGAGACAAAGATTTACGAGCCGCAGCAGAAAATGAAGCTGTTGTTGTCATGGGCACAGTGTGGCTCTTAAAACAACTTGTAATACTACAGCTTATTACAGCGGACGAAGCGAGGACCTCATTAACTCTAATGAAAAATGCTGGCCGTAGGCTGCCATGGCGGAGAGCTGAAGAGTATATTTTAGAAGCAGAACAGCAAATATTGAAAGAACATACACTTGAGCCATGAGTATCAGGAACTATACCGTTGCTTTAAATACAACCACGCCTTCTGTACTCAGCCTCCCAAACCTTGAAGCGCTGTGTAAGTAACTCTTTGGTTTTTAAACCTCGTGCGAGCGCACGTTTGCTTTTTGCCCTTTCTTCTTTATTTTCGAACGTTACTCCGGATAGCTCCTGCTCAAACATACTAGGGACGACATGACTGTAGTGTTGCTCTATCATCGCAATGCTAGTACCGCATTGTCGAGCAAGTACATCAACTCTTAAAGTTCGGCTAAGTAATTGCCAAGTTATGTAAGTATGGCGCAGCGAATAGAGTGTTCTTGGTCCATCTGGGCTGGTCTTCAGCTCTGCTTCTTCTAATGCAGATACAAAGGTTCTACCCAGTTCATTGGTACTTGAACCGTCTGCTAAGAGAAATATCTTGTCGGACGGTCGGCGATTAGGAAAACGATCCATTAAATTCATTAGGGGAAAGACAAATTCATCTTTGCACACAACGGTTCTAGTGCCAGTATGTTTAGTGTTCTTGCCTTTTCGTACCTTGATTTTAAAAATAACTTGGTGCTCTTGTCTCGTCATTAAGATGTCAGCCCAAGTCAGTTCTTCCATTTCAGTGCCAGGACGAATACCTGTATTGACAACTACGTCAGCATAATCAAGTAAAAGTTCTCTTATTTGCCTTGTCTTTTCCTTACGGCTGTTGTCTCTCATACTTTCGAGAGTTTCAACGACCTTCTCATATTCAACTTCGCTGAAAGCAGCACGTCTAGCCCCCTGCTCTCCTTTGTTGCTTAATACTGGAACCTGAACTGGCAACATCCATTGGTTTTCAATCGCTGCTTTAAACACCATTTGTAGCGCAGCGTTATGATTTAGAAGAGTCGATTTGTTAAGAACCTTACCAGCCTTTTGTATTCGCCAAATGTCGAACTCTTTAAGCTTGTCTTGGTCAATAGAAGTGATATATGTACGGTCAAAAAATGGAATATGATATTTTTTCAAAGCCCCAATGTAGTCTTTGTAGCTAACTTTTCCACCGCCGTGAGCAAGCTCATGTTCCATAGCAAGAATGCTTTTTGCAGCTACATCGCGAAAACGCTTGCTCGTTGTGAGTGTTCCGGTTTCCGCTTTTATTTTCCACTCCATACGTAACAGTCTAGCCGCTGCTACAGCTTCTTCTTTATCAACTTGTTTAGTTGATTTGCAATGCCACTTCCCGAAAAGTTGAAAACGGGCGTACCACTTTTTGCTGTTATCTTGCAGGAAAACGTAGAGCGTGTCGTCGATGTCATGTCTTGCTAACTGCTTAGCCATAAATACCCATTTGCAAAGAAAAAATAATGCGCTTACTTCGAGTATATATGGCTTAGTTACAATAGCTACCTGTTTTATATAGATATTTTTAGGTTATGTTAATACACATTAACGTGACCTATTAGTCTGAATCTAGAAACCTGGTGGCGGTTCAAGTCCGCCCACTGGTACCATCTCTTTTCTTACCAATGAAAGAGATAACAATAAGCCGACGCAAGTCGGTTTTTGTGTCTGAAATTCGTTGAACGCTTTATTAACGCATAACCTTCGAATCTTCAGCGTTCGCTGCGACCGACTAAGCCATAGTTTCACTGTGAAAGTAAATAGGACAGTCACTTTCCCTAGCTATATTTGATAATGGCAGCTGATTTTATAAATCCCCCACACAGCCGAAGTTCTTAGCCTTTTAATATGAACAAAGATCTAATTGAGAAATGGGCTAACAATTAAAATGAAGAGCAGTCGCTATATTGAAGCTGAGGATATTATACTGTCACAATACCAGTGAAAGGCGTTCCAAGCGTCTTTCACTGGCTCCTTGTTTTAAATGAAAGAAACTTTGCTCGTTTATGGGACTGATTTGAAACTTAGAACAACTTCTAATATTAAAACTCAAAATGAAAGTTAACTAATTCATAAAGTTGCGCTTGTAAACTATAAAAATGGAAGCACAGCAATACCAATTGCAAGCCATACATACGCGATTATCGAAAGCGTCAGCAATACCCAATCGCCAAGGCTTTTACTGCCTGAGGTCGATTTCTCTTTTTTGGAGTAATGCCAAAAGATGAATGCGCCGGTTAATGTAAGAAAGGCCACATTCAAGAAAAAAGCGTAATCAATGTTGAAGAACTCCCGATCGGTCATCGACTGAAACCCGGAGGCATCTGGTAAGTGCCCCAAGAGATCGAGTCCGTAGTGCATGACGAGCGAGACTCCTACAAGGGCACATAGAAATACAATCAGTATATAGATAGCCATTTTCCAGCCATAGTACTGCGCCTGAATCCGCAACACTGGAAATACCACCAAATCACTAAAAATAAACGCCATTACTCCGGCGAAACTGACCCCCTGCCCGAATAACACCGCCGCTAGCGGAATGTTGCCCATTGAACCAATAAACGTAAAAAAAGCCGCGACTGGGCCTACGATTGTCTGTGCGAGAATTTGTAAAAAGGAATTCGACTCCTGTCCGGCCCCTATGAAGAGAGATTGAAAAAATTCAGTGGGAACGAATACCGCGATGATACCGGCAACCGTAAATCCAATGGTTACATCTTTCCATACCATCTTCCATTCCATTGTGTAACGGCTGGCAACTTGGTGCCATCCTGCTTTACTCATTATTTTATCTTTCCAGCCTTTTTCCTTACTATTTGCCTGGCTGTCGCCTCCCTCTGCTTTTTTCGCGTGTGATTGCGCTTTTTCCTCAAGCTCTTTTTTACACGTCAGTTTGACCAAAAGCCACACGGCCAGGATAAGCAGAATACCACCGACATATTCTCCTACAACGAACTGCCACCCAAGAAAAATAGAAATGATTATGCCTAATTCCACCACCAGGTTGGTGGACGCCAACATGAAAGCAAGCGAAGGAACTAAGCCTGCACCTTTTACAAATAGGGCACGCGTCGTCGATAACGCAGCGAAGGAACATGAACTGGAAATAAAACCAAAGAAAGTGCCCAATGCCACACTTTTAGGGCCGGCTTTTCCCATGGACTTTTGCATGCGCTCTTTGGTCACAAAAACTTGGATCATTGAGCTTATTAGGTAACCAAGCGCGAAAGCCCAAAAAGCCATCCAAAACAGACCCAAGGTAGTGTGAGCCGCCTCTTGCCATTGCGTTAAAAACTCACTCATTGTTCTCTCCTTTAAGACAATGTTAATCAATCGCCGATTCAATTAATGGCTTTATGGATTGCTGCGTATTTGTATCTCAACCATCGGTGCATGGAACATTACATTCTGTGCTGTATCATGATGCCTGAGCCTGAAGCACTTGGTTGATACGTGACGAAACAAGTCAGTGCTAAGAGAATGAATTATTTAAGGTGATGCGGGTATTACTTCTCATCAATACTGATGTCTCTTGCTTTAGTGTAAGCTTCCCAACCTTCTTTTGCTGCATAAGGTACAATGAGCAATGCCGCCACAGGATCAGCCCACCACCAACCAAACCAATTTACCAATAGCAAACCGGCAAGGACAACGATCGTTTGGTATAAGCAGATAAAGGTATCTTTAGCATCGGCGAGTAACGCCGGGCTATCCAGCTTGCGGCCATATTTTCTTTTGAAATGAATCAAAATCGGGTTGATAAGCAAGGAAGTAACTAAAATGATTAACCCCATAGTGCTCCAGCTTGACGTTTGCTGACTAAGAAGTTTTGTAACGGAATCATAAGATATAAATATGCAGACCAAAGTAAATGATACGGCAATCACGTAGAGAGTGATTTTCTTCCGTCTATTTACTTGTTTTTTATCAATTCCCTTAAGTTCGCCGTGTAGACGCCAGCCTAGCGTGGTAGCGCTTAACACCTCTATTGTACTGTCCAATGCCCACCCTATGAGCGCTGAACTATTAGCAATTATTCCTGCGATTAAAGCTACTATGACTTCAATTGCATCATAGATGACATTTAATATTTGAAGCGTTCTGGCCTTTTTTAAATCACTTTTTCTTGTTGGTTCCATGTTTTACCTTTTATATATTCCATCCAATAAAATCTTCATATTTTTTCGCACTCGTTCTATACTTGTTTCTTTAGAAGTCAAGTAAGCTAATTACGCCATTTCCAAAACTTGCCTGAGTACAGATAAGCACTGCGTACATGGGGTCCATTGTGACCAGGTTTTATAAAAGGGGCCTACCACATTTTCCAGACAACATTTACTAAAAAGGAAAAGAAATGACATTTGCTTGCGGGCTTGCAGACAAATGTTTAATTCTATTCATCACGCGCTTTATCTGAACGTAAGTATTTCCACAACGCAGCCACTGCCCCGATTAGGACCATCACTACCAGTAGCCAGATCAAACCCATACCTATCATCATTTCAACCCCCATCGTCTCTCCCATACAATTCATCATGATTTATGTACTCCCTAATTGAACCACCCGCATTTATGTAAACCGGCAAAGCCATAATGACGTCAAATTGAACCATCATAGGCCTTAGAGTGCAGTACCCTTAGACTAGAGGTAGGCGGGCACTCTTGGCTCCAATTTTTCCATAGGTTTTTGCGTTCGCTTTTTGTTGACAAAGACTTGGCTCATTGAGCTTATTAGGTAGCCAAGCACGAAAACCTAAAAAGCCATATAAACAGTGCCAAGGTAGTATGAGCAGTCTCTTGCCATTGCGTTAAAAACTCACTCATTGTTCCCACGTTTTTGGCGATGTTAATCCATCCCTGATTCAATTAATGGCTTTATGGATTGTTGCGTATTTGTACTTTAACTATTGGTGCGGGGATCATTTGGCAAGGCCTGACTTTCCTAGACACTTTCTATGTCCTTAAAATACTGCCTGTCATATTCTGTTGGTGACGTGCTTCCGTTGGCAGGATGAGGTGTTCCGGAAGACTATTACATTTGATGATTTTTACTATTACAACCTGATAAGTAAGCGGAAGAGATTTCTTGACATTGTTCGTAGGAATGAGGCCTGACTTTGCAAAGAATTTGCAAAGCTTCTCAATGTAAACATATACCCATGATTTCAATAAAGTAATGTATGCGCATTTATTTCAAAATCCGTTGCTAGCGATAGCGTGGCGGTTCAAGTCCGCCCACTGGTACCATCTTCTTCTTTTAGAAGAAGATACGGCTCTAGGCTCTACCCCATATACGGGGGATCAGCATTCACCTTACACGATTGATAACACCATCCCATCCGCAATGGGTCATCACTCTTATTCGATAAACCGACCTTTGAGTCGGTTTTTATTTTTTGATTTCACTAGTTTCAATGAATGATAATTTATCAAACTCATCTCATAACTGAACCCAAGTTTTAAGTCCCTTTATCTTTTTCGTTTGCATGCTCCTTTTGGCTCAGATATCTACCTTCTAGGACAAATGCTAATTTTAAGAGCAGTATTATTAGCGCATTGAATAAATGTAGTTGGAGTATTAGTGTACACCACTTCTACAAAGTCACACATGCATAACTTCATGTCTAAAAAAGCCAAGTTGGGAGTAAAGCCGTTTTTTTATCATTAAAGGCTGAACTTAAAAAGAGTAACATTCTGAGGTTGCTCTAAGCTGTCCAGATATCTTACGGGTAGCTTCATTACTAGCCTTTTTCACGGCTTGTACATATATACTTTTTGCATTAACTGGGGTTTCCTTGCTGTTGCCCACCAAGCTAATAACAGTGCTTACCGAACCATCTAAACTAAAAATAGGTGCACTTACAACATTAATGTCTGGCAAGAAATCTTCTTTAAAACAACACAAGTTGCTTTTTTTTATTTCTTCTAGCAATTCGTAGAACATCGCTTTTTTTATAGGCTTACCCATGTAGCGTGGCATAGGTGCAGGGGAATCGTAGTAGTGTTCAACTAGCGTCTTACATCGCAGTTTAGGTAGGTGGGATAAGAAAATACGCCCAGCGGCAGAGGTAAATGGCGACAACTCTGAGCCCAAACGAATATTCACCGCCAAAAAGTGACTAGAGTCTAACCACTTTATCACTAACGGTACATCACCATTCCAAATGGTTACAGTAATGGTTTTATCTAATTCTTGGTGTAGCTTGTCTGCATATTCAAAGGCCACTTGAACGGGGTTTGAATGTTTTAGTGCCGACATCCCCAAGCGAATACTGCTGTTTGAAAGCATGTATTTGGCATTGTCTAATTGCGACACATAGCCAAGCTTGGTCAAGCTAACCAAGTATTTATGAAGCCGACTGGGGCTCATTTTTGCCAGCTCAGATAACTTGGTTAGCGAGATAGGGCCGCTGTGCTCAGAGATTAACTCTAATACCTCAAGCCCTAGTTCAAGAGAGCCAATGCCTTTTCGGGTTGCAATTGCTTTGTCGTCATCCATTGTGTTGCTGCCTCTTCATCCAAGTGGGCGTCATGCTACCCCAGCTTTTCACCGTATTACAGCGCAATTAAACCGCAAGGCTTGTTTCAATAAATGCGCGATTTTCCTCAAGGGCTTGCGAGTCACCGTTAAATTGCACTTTCCCTTTCACAATAAGAATGTGCTGGTCGCACAGCGTCTGCAATACCTTAATGTTTTTATCCACAATAATGGTCGACACACCGGTTTCTTTAATTTTGCGAATAACATCCCAAATCTCTTTGCGAATAAGCGGTGCTAAGCCTTCCGTGGCTTCATCAAGTATCAGCAAATCTGGGTTGGTCAAAAGGGCCCTACCTATAGCTAGCATTTGCTGCTCACCGCCAGAGAGTTGAGTGCCTTTATTGGTCAAGCGCTCTTTTAAACGAGGGAATACCTCAAGCACCTTGGCATAAGTCCAGTGCGCTTCACCTCGCGAATTTTTGCGCGCAGCCATTTGCAAGTGCTCTTTCACTGTTAAGTTGTGAAACATGCCCCGCCCTTCTGGCACATAAGCAATGTCGTTGCGCATGCGTTTCCACGTGGGTAGTAAATCAATTTCTTTGCCCTTGTACAACACAGTGCCACTACGCGGCTTTACAAGACCTAAGATAGATTTCAACGCTGTGGACTTACCCATTCCGTTGCGGCCCATAATACTTACTGTCTGCCCTTTTTTAATAGCAAAAGATACCCCGTGCAGAATATGGCTTTCCCCGTATAAGGTATGAATGCCTTTTACCTCTAGAATGTTGTCTGTCACGTTAAAATACCTCGTCATCGTTGCCTAGATAGGCTTCTTGAACTAAAGGGTTTGCTCGAATGTTATCGACCACATCGGTAATCAAATGCTGCCCGTCCACCATCACAGTCATTAGGTCAGATAGCTCAAAAACGGCATCCATGTCGTGCTCTACCAGCACAATGCAATAGCGCTTTTTCAGCGACTTAAGCAGGTCAATAATGATCAGCGACTCTTCATGGCCCATGCCCGCCATTGGCTCATCGAGCAATAGCACTTGGGGGTCGGTCGCCAATACCATGGCTATTTCAAGCTGGCGCTGCTCACCATAACTAATGGCGCTGGCTTTGGTATTGGCTTGTTTCAATAGCCCTACCTGTTCAAGGGCATCTTCGGCAATCGCAGTTACATGCTTACTTGAATGCTTCGACTTAAACATATTGAAGCTGCTACCCACCCGTTGCTGTGCGGCAATGCAGCAGTTTTCCAAGCATGTGGCATCTTTGAAAATATTGGTTTTCTGAAAGCTTCGCCCTATGCCTTTGCGGCAGAACTGATGACTTTTAAGCCCCGTAATATTTTCACCGCGATACAAAATTACACCCTTAGTTGCCGGATACGTACCACACAATATATTCAGCATGGTACTTTTGCCCGCGCCATTAGGGCCCACAATGCTATGCAGTGACTTGTCGTAAAACTTAATATTAAATTCGTTGAGCGCCTTTAACCCGCCCCAGTGCTTTGAAAGGTTTTCAGCTTGTAAAATACATTCACTCATTTGCGCTTCCCTCCAACCAACTGTTCAATTAGTCCAGCAATACCACTTTTAAGTAGCAATACCATTAAGATGATGAGCGAGCCCATCCAGAACATCCAATACTGTGTCATGTGTTCAATGCTGTAGTGCAAGCTCTCGTAAACGAATACACCTAGAATTGCCCCAAAAATAGTGCCTAGACCACCTAAAATAGCCATTACTAATGCAGAGGCTGAGACTTCCCAACTCATCATGGTTGGATTTACAAAACCGTATTGAAGCGAGAACAAGTAGCCTGCATAAGCTGCTAGTGATGAAGACAATACATACGACACTAAACGGAAGTGAAAGATGTTGTAGCCAAGTGCAGTGGCACGCTCAGGGTTTTCTTTTATTGCGTCAATCACACGCCCAAACCGAGAATGCAAACTAACTTTACAAAACACGTAGCAGTTAAATAGCGATAGCAAGCACAGGTAATAGAAGTGCTTCTCGTTATCTAAATCTAAGAAATTCAAACCAAAAATGCTGGTTTCGGGTTTTAGATATATAAATAACCCGTCTAAGCCGCCGTATTCCGTTGAGTCGGCAAAGAAATAGAATGTCATTTGCGCCAATGCCAGCGTGATCATGATCATATAAATACCGCTGGTTCTGAGCACAATCAAACCAACAATAAGTGCGATAACACCGCTAGCGGCCATGACATAAAAGGTATACAACCAAAAGTTAACCACTTCGTATTCGGGGATCATAATGGCAAATAAGTATCCGCCTAATCCGTAGAACATGGCGTGACCAAGGGTGATAAGGCCAGTTCTTCCCACCAAGTAGTCCAAAGACATAACAAAAATAGACAAAATCAGCATGGTGGAGATTTTGTTTACGTAAAACGTGTTCTCATTGAAAAATAAGGGAATACCCAATGCAATAAAGAAAAACGCAAAAATAAATACTTTTTCAGCTTTGCTAGAAAATACAGACATCGTACAACCTTAACTTTTGAAAAGCCCTTGTGGTTTAAAAATAAGGATAAGTGCCATTAGCAAGTAAATTGTCATGCTCGACATGCCGGGCAACAGCACAGATGCGAACGTATCAACAATGCCTACTAGCAAGGCCGCCACAAAAGCCCCTTTTATTGAGCCCATTCCCCCAATAACCACCACAACAAAACATGAAATGAGTACGCGTTCGCCCATACCAGGTACTAAACTCACCACAGGCGCAGAAACAATACCGGCCAAGGCAGATAAGGTAACGCCAACGGCGAAAACGACGGTAAATAATGTGCCGATATTCACGCCCAAGTTCTCAACCATTTCACGGTTAGACTCACCGGCGCGGATCATCATGCCAAGCTTGGTATTGTTGATGACGTAATACATGCCTACGGCAATACCCACACACAATACCGACAGGAACAAGCGATAAACCGGATATTCAACAATATCGGTAATTTGAATAGACGATGACAGCAGCTCAGGTACATCAACCCCTAGAGGGTCGTTACCCCAAATGAAGCTTTGTGCGGCGTTAAAAATAAAGATTAAACCAACCGTTAGCAGCACCTGATCAAGGTGGTCGCGCTTGTATAAATGCACTATAAGAAAGCGCTCAATAATTACGCCTATGACCATAGCAATACTGCAAGCAATGACCACAGCTAACCAAAAGCTGTCTGTCATGGCGGCAAAGTAATACACCAAATAGGCGCCAATCATATACATAGAGCCATGAGCAAGGTTCAAGATACCCATAACGCCAAAAACTAATGTGAGACCTGATGCAACCAAAAACAGTAACAGCCCATACTGAATACCGTTTAGTAATTGCACGAGGAAAAGCGACATTTCCATTTTTATACCTCTATGGGGAAGCCCATGGGCTTCCCTACTTGCAATAACTTATAAACGACAACCACGTGCTGGGTCATTCAGGTTCGCTGCAGCGGTTTTAACCACCATGTTTTCTCCGTTCTCAACCTTTCTTAAATAGATGTTTTGAATTGGATTGTGCGCCTTAGAGAAATGGAAGCTGCCGCGCGGGCTATCAATTTCAACACCTTCCATTGCCTTTATCAGAGCTTTTTTGTCAGCGGTATTACCCTTGGTTGCTTCCACGGCTTGAATAATCAATTGACCGGCGTCATACCCTTGAACGGCATATAAGTCAGCAGGCTTGTTGTACAATGACAAATACTCGGCTCTGAACGCTTTGTTCTTAGGGTTATCCAAGGTATCGGCGTAGTGTAGTGTGGTGAATAGGCCGTCAGCGGCTTCACCTTGCGCTTCAATGGTGCCTTCTGTTAAGAAACCAGAACCAATAAGTGGAATTTTGCCTTTAAGCCCCATGGCGTCGTAGTCTTTAACAAACTTAACCGAGCCACCACCGGCAAAGAACACAAATACAGCATCTGGCTTTATTGAGGCAATTTCAGTTAGGTAAGACTGAAACTCTGTTTTTGGAAACGGTACGAAAATTTCCTTAACCACTTCGCCACCAGCAGCTTCAAATGATTCTGAAAACGCGGCAAGCGACTCTTTTCCAAACCCGTAGTTCCAACTTAGTGTCACCACCTTTTTATAGCCCATTTCAATGGCTTGATTACCCATTGGGTAAGCAGTTTGCCAAGACGAAAAAGATGTGCGGAACACATTCGGCTGACAGAATGCACCTGTTGCAGCGTTAGCACCTGCATTGGGAATGATCATGATAGAGTCTTTGTTTCTAACCGATTTGATCATGCCCATTGCTACCCCTGAGTGAACTGGGCCAATAATGAAATCGGCATCGTCTTTATCGGTCATTGCAGAGGTTAACTCTGGAGCGCGTGCTGGCTTTGCTTCAGTGTCGCTAATGATGAATTCAACAGGGCGACCGGCAATAGTATTGCCCTTTTCTTTTAGGGCTTGTTTCAGGCCGTTAGTAGCAGCCTCACCCAACCCAGCATAAACACCACTGTATGGCAGCATTACGCCAATTTTTATGGGCGATTCGTCGGCATGTGCAGACATACCTGACAACACACTTGTCGCCATCACACTACTGGCCAAGACGACTTTTCTAAGCGTTTTATTTTTAAATATCATGGTAAGTTACTCGTATTGTGGTAGGTGAATGTTAAAAAGCGTATTTCGCCATTGCTTGAACGCGGCTCATATCGCCGTCGAAACCGTCAACAGTTTCACGCTTTGCGTAGGTATATTCCAAGCCAACCGATAGCGGCTTAGTAATGTTGTAGATGTAGTTAATGCGCGCGCTGTAAACGTCATGTGTACGCGAGCCCACCATGCCCTCGACAGTGTCTACATCTAATGAAGAGAAAATAAGATTGGTACGAGCGCTTTCGCTCCATAAGTGGCGGTAAGCTACAGTAACCGCGGTTGCATCAATGGCATCAAAGTTACCTTCATCGTCTAGGAAGGCACCATTGGCAGCATTTACGCCAACATAACGACCTAAGCCCGAACCACTAGCTACTTGAATGCGAATATCATCGCCATTGCTCAAGTTAATGCGCGATGAAAGCGATAGTGCAATACCCGTGTCTGAGTAATCTTCGCCTTGTGTTTCATAAGCAAGCTGACGCAAGATACCGCCCACTTTCACATGACCCCAGCTGGCTTTCATCGTATAAGTACCAATGAGATCAGGTACAGAATTGTCATCTGTCATAATTTGCGCGGTAGTGGTAGTACCAACGGTTGTCTCAGGGTTTTCCAACGCCACTTCAAAACCGTTATTTGAATAACGAATTTGTGGTTGACGAGTAAAAGCCACACCGTCTGTCGTACCAATAAAATCTACTGATTCAACCAAAGCGCCTAAGTCCATGATAGTTGACCAAGTTTGACCAATAAGCCAGTTGTTGTATTTCAAGTAAGCATGTCGCATACGTGGCGTATAGGAGTTGCTCACTCGCTCATCACCACCAGATGTCAATAGAAAGTCAAATTCAAACACACCGGTAATGACGTCTTCACCGTCTACTGGCGTATTGGTAGTAAATCTGAAACGAGACTGTTTCGCGTGCGCATCAAATCGGCCACCTAGCCCATCGTCGGTGGCGCCCGTTTGTACCAAAGACGGTACGTAAATATCACGTCCAGGGCCAACACCTTCACCGTTTGAGTAGTCGCTATACATTGCGTCAACTTTGATATAACCAGAGAATTTCACCTCGGTGTCAGCTAGGTTCGCTGCCTCTGCGCCAGTAGCAAGCGCTAAACCAACCGATAGTGACGAGGCAAGTAGGGGCTTGATGAGTGTTTTTTGTTTTAAAGTATTCATTCAGTTCTCCGTTGTAAATGTGCCAAGCATGTGTGTGATAAACAGAAACAACTGACGTTAAGGCAACCCACCTTTGTAAATTTTGTGTTATGCAATTGTTTCTAATCAGGGAACTTACTGTGAAGATAAATCACAAACCAATACCAAATGAGTGACTCTCAATACTTAACGGGTATGGCTTTGCGGTATATAGGTTGAACAACAATGCATTAAAAAACATGTAAACCATTGTTATTAATTGATAATCACAAGCAGATTTGGAAGAGCATTGATAGCTTCTATAGACAAAAATTACCCACCACAATTTGTTCATTATTTATAAATTAATTCACCAATAATTAAAAAAGAGCAAACATAAAGAAAAAAACAAGTAAAAAACCCGCCATTTGGCGGGTCAAAATTGCTTGGGAGCGGTGTTGCTTTTGTTGCTGGTGTTACTTTTTAAGATAGCGCTGAACAACAATGATAGTGCCGCCAATGACTAGCCCCCAAAACGCGGAGGAAAGCCCTAATAACGACAAATCCGATGCGGTAATAAGAAAGGTACACAACGCCGCTTCTCGGTCTGCAGGTTGGCTTAATGCTGTAGAAAGTGACCCTTCCAGCGCCCCCAAAAGTGCAATACCGGCCACCATTGCGATAAACGCAGCGGGAAACGCTTGAATCACACTCACTAGCGCGGCGCTAAATAGCCCAAACATAATGTACCACAGCATGGCGACAGCAGGGCCAAAATAGCGTTTTTTAGGGTCGGGGTTGGCATCTGGGCCGGTGCAAATGGCAGCGGTTATTGCAGATAAATTCACCCCATGACACGCCGTTGGAGCAAACAGAATACTCATAAGCCCACTACCTGCAACAATCTGATTTGACGGTGGTGAATACTTGTCTTGCCTTAGTATGGCGATACCAGTAATAAATTGGCCACTCACAGCAACTAGCATGAGCGGTATTGAAATACTAAATAATGCAGTGAGTGAGAAACTAGGCATGTACCAATTGGGTGTTGATATTTGCCAGTCAACTTGTTGAAATGACAAATCATAGTTTAAGGCCAGTACCCCTACCCCAATAGCAACGGTAAGCATGATGGCGTAACGCGGCAGCAAGTGACGCAATAAGATATAGCCTGCGAACATCACCAGCCCCAGTAAAGGCGCTTGTGTCATCTTAGAAAAGAGATCGAGAGAAAAGTTAACCAATATTCCTGCCAACAGTGCCGCAGCTAAGGCCAAAGGCAATCGATTCACTAGCCGCTCAAATGCCCCTGTTACTCCTAATAACAACAAAATGCCACCAGACATAATGTACGCGCCTATCACATCGCTCCACGGCATACCCGGCACTAAGGTAACGAGCAAGGCAGAACCCGGTGCATTCCATGCAAAAAGCAAGGGCATGCGATAGCGCAAGCTAAACCAACCACATAGTAAACCGCTAGCAATAGACATCCCCCAAATCCAAGAAGTCAGTACCTCACTGCTCAAATTCGCCGATTCGGCAACTTGAAACAAGATAACCAGTGGACCTGCATAGCCCATTGTCGAAGCAAGGACCCCCGCTACTGCGGCAGACAACGACCAGTCTTTTAACGGTGGAAAAGAAATGAAACTAGGCTGATTTTGCATAAGTCACTCCATTGGTTGCCGTGCTACCCGCAAGAAATCACCTGCGAATAGCACAGCTTGGGAACGCGGTTTACTTAAACTACATATTTCGGTTTAAGATGCGTGTAGTAGGTAATACAAGACGAGTAAACAGTGAATTTACGCGCTTTGTAAATTAAGCGTTTTCAACCACACTAGGCTGTACATCGCTTATGTGTTTTGCGCTACTGGCGCGATGTTGGTGAAAATAAAATATCCCCATGGCAAGCGCACAAATAATGCCTGGAATAGCAAACACCATGAAATTAAGGTGTAGCTCAAGCTGTTCTGACAATAAATAGCCGCCCAGTAAAGGCCCGACGATAGCGCCGTTTCTACCAATCCCCGATGCCCAACCAAGGCCGGTAGAACGAATGTGTAACGGATAGTACTGCGCTGCACAGGCATATAAGAGTATTTGACTACCTATTGTTGCAGCACCCGCCACAGCAATAGCCAAATAGCGCACAAAGCTTGGTATATCTAAGCCCATAAGGGTGATTGATACCGCAGCAGCAATAAAGAAGAAGGTGAGTACTTTAGGCAAATTAGAACGATCGCCAAGCCACCCGCCATAAATAGCACCAGCGATAGCACCAACGTTAAGCACTAATAAGAATTGTAAACTAGACCCCAACGAGAACCCTGCATTATTCATCAGTTTAGGTAACCAAGACGTTAATGCGTATACCATCAGTAAGCAGCAAAAGAACGCACACCACAACAAAATAGAAGGCAACGCATTTTGACCGTTAAAGAGTTGCTTAACGCCAAAATGGCTTGGTGCTACTACAGTATCGTCTTCGTCACCCTTAAGAGGCACATCTGTATTTGAAGGAGCAATTCGCGAGATGATTTTCTTGGCGGTGTCTCTTTTTCCCTGACGAATGAGAAACGCCAGTGATTCAGGTAAAAAGGCAAGAATTAAAGGAAGTAACACGAGGGGTAAAATAGCCACATAGAAAACCGATTGCCACCCCCACTGTGGAATCATTTGCATGCCTAACCAAGCTGCCATCATACCACCGACAGAATAGCCACTGAACATAATGGCCACCAGTGTTCCGCGCATTTTTTTAGGCGAATACTCGTTCATAAGCGCAACTACATTAGGCATAACTCCACCAATGCCAAGCCCGGCAATAAAGCGGCATATACCAAACTCGGTTACATTGGACGCAAAACCATTGATGAAGGTAAAACCACTAAACAGTGCAATACAGATAGCAATAGACAAGCGACGCCCGATGCGATCTGCCAATTGTCCAAAAACAATTGCCCCAATCATCATTCCAAATAACGCATAGCTACCCAACGCGCCTGCCTGTACAGGTGTTAACGACCACTGTTCCATTAATACAGGTAGCACTACGCCGTACACAACTAAGTCGTAGCCGTCGAATATAATGATCAGTGCGCACAGCAGTAACGTGCGCAAATGAAAGCGGTTAAATTTTGCATTGTCAATTAATGCGGTTAGTGCATTACTCATAACTCTTTTCTCATAAAGAAAGCCGCTTAAAAGCGGCTTTTTATTCTTGTTTTTTACCCACAATCTCCACCAGCAACAGGCAAAATAGTTCCTGTAATATAGCTGGCTTCATCTGAAGCTAAATACAAAATGGCAGATGCTTGTTCATCTAGCGTGCCGTAACGAGACATAAAACTGGTATCAATGGTCTGATCGACAATTTGCTGATACCAAATTTTTTCCTGCTCACTTTGTGTAGACTCGTTGCGCGGAATAATGCGCTGAGGCGCGTCGGTTCCGCCTGGTGCCGTGGCATTCACACGAATATTGTGCTGCGCATACTCAAAGGCAAGTGACACTGTCAGTGCATTCACGCCCCCTTTTGCCGCGGCATAAGGCGCGCGGTTTACACCACGAGTAGCAACCGAAGACACGTTCACTATGGCGCCTTTTCCGTTATCTAACATGGCAGGCAATACTGCGCGACAACACCACAACGTGGGGAACAACGAGCGACGAACTTCTTTTTCAATTTCGTCAGCTTGATAATGCTCGTAGGGTTTGGCCCAAATGGTCCCCCCCACATTATTGATAAGCTTATCGATTCGCCCAAAATGCGCAGATGCCGTATTCATAGCATTAAGCGCACCTTCATAGGTTTCTAAATCAGCCTCTACAGCAATAGCATCCGCACCGTTTTCATTGAGTGACTCGGCAATCTGTTGAACATGTGCTGAGCGGTCAACCAATACCAACTTAGCTCCCTCAGCAGCAGCTCGTTGTGCAACGCGAAGGCCAATGCCTTGCGCTGCGCCAGTAACTACAATGACCTGCCCATCGAAGCGCAAACTCATGCGGCTTCCTCTTTAGGCTGGCTGGGGTTGAATTTTTCGTAATGGAACGAAAATGGGTTTGTACCCGCATCTTTAAAGTATTGACGCACGGCATCAACCATCGGCGGAGGTCCACATAAATATGCATCTGCATCAGCTAGTGCAAATGGAACACTTTCCATATGATCAGTAACAAAACCCAACTTCTCATGTGCGCTATCTGGGTTAACAACGACAGTGGCGTAGCTAAAGTTGTCCAATGCATCGGCATATTCTTGTAAGGCTTCAAGCTTCACCAAGTCATCCACATTGGTCACACCATAGAGTAAATACACAGGTTGACTGGTTGGGTTCTGCGCAAGCGACGCCAGCATAGAAAGAATAGGTGCAAGCCCTGTTCCGCCTGCTAGCATAAGTACTGGGCGTTCTACTGAACGCAAGTAAAAACTACCGAGTGGACCGGTTACCGGAAGCACGTCGCCAGCATTGGCGTTTTTGCTTAAGTAAGTACTCATCAAGCCATTAGGCACATTGCGAATAAGGAAGCTTGCATCTTTGCTTCCCGGGCAAGAGCTAAATGAATACGCACGGGTCTCATCAGAGTTTGGCAGCCCCAAATTAATGTACTGACCGGGCAAGAAATCAAGTGGCTCAGACAAAGCGACATTTAATTCAATGGTGGTGTCCGACAACGCATTTACACTGGTAATAGTGCTTGTAATGCTTTGCGGGCCTGATGCACACAGCGAAGAGGCCGCTGGAATAGAAACCACCACGTCTGATTGAGGCAACATCTGACAGGTAAGAATTAACCCATCAGCAGCTTCATCGTCAGTTAACGCTTCATCGATATATTCATCACCTAAGTCGTAAGTACCTTGCTTGCAGCTACCTTTGCAGGTTCCACAAACACCATCAGAGCAGTCCATTGGCAGTTTCACTTGATGGCGATAGGCAGCGTCAAGCACTGTCTCGCCATCATTACATTCGATAACACGCGTTACGCCGTCTTCGAAATTAAGAGCTACTTTGAAAGACATAATAATTCTCCGTCTTTACAGGTGATATACATCAATAACCTGATTGATGTAATCATTATTCAAAATCACTTTTTTACGCGTAATAACTGGCGTTTCGCCACTGATATCCAACGAACAAAACACAGTTCCAAAAAAGTTTGTTGTCTCGCGATAGCGGTGGCTTAGCGTATTGAAGTTGTAGCGGATTTCCGCTGTTGTCTCGTCTTGGTTCAATACTTCTAAATTACTACACTGATGCGTGGTTCTCGGCTCTGGCATACTCGCGCCAGAACGCTCAGTCTTTATGCGGTATACTCTGTCTTCCAAACCATTGCGATTGGGATAATAAATGAGTGAAATTTCTTTATGAGGATCGTTGGTTAATTGATCATCATCATCCCATGCTGGCATCCAATATTCGCATTTTGGGTGATAACACATTAGCCAGTCATCCCATTGACGGTCGTCAAGTAACCGCGCCTCGCGAAATACAAACGTCTGAATTTCCTGATAAGTCATCTCGGCCACCTCTTAATCTTTTTGCACAACAGGAATATGACTGGCTCTTTCTAGCTCAATCGCATTTAGCATTTCTTCTACCCAATGCTTGTGGTGATGAACGTATAGGCCTTCATCTTCTGGTTTGATACCTGACGCAACTGTGTCCATACCTACACCTTTGGCATAATCGTCTGGGCCTTCCATCCAGTGCGCTGCACCTCGGCTCATATCGTTCCAACGCATATCACGCGCTTCGTAGCCTTGCTGACAACCTCTGAATTCTTCTAGGTCGTCCGGTGTTCCCATGCCAGATACGTTAAAGAAATCTTCGTACTGACGAAGGCGCTTTTGACGATTTTCAGCAGACTCGCTCTTAGGTGCAAAGCAGTAAATAGACACTTCCGTCTTATTCACAGAAATAGGGCGAAGTACGCGAATTTGCGTTGAGAATTGGTCCATCACGTAAACGTTAGGGTACAAACACAAGTTACGCGTTTGATTTACAATGGTGTCGGCTCGCGCTTCACCCACTTCCTGCTGAAGACGTTCTAGTTGGCTGTAAATAGGCCGTGCAGCTGGGTTTGTTAAACGTGTCCACAACATCATGTGACCGTTTTCAAATGAATAGAAACCACCCTCGCCCGACCAGCTTTTCGCATCAACCGCTTCTGTACCGCCTTCTTCGTAGTTGCGGTGACTCATCGTTGATAAGTAGTTCCAGTGAACAGTTCCAACGTGATAGCCATCAGCACCGTTTTCAGCAGTAAGCTTCCAGTTACCTTCGTAGGTGTACGTTGAAGTACCACGAATAACTTCGATACCTTCTGGATCTTGATCCACAATATTGTCGATAACCTTCGTGGTTTCACCTAGATATTGCTCTAGCGGTAATACATCGGCATTCAAACTACCGAACAAAAAGCCGCGATACGATTCAAAACGTGCAATATGCTTAAGGTCATGAGAGCCATCAACATTGAACGACTCAGGGTAACCACCTTTCTTCTGATCACGCGCTTTTAAAAGTTTGCCTGAGTTGTTAAATGTCCAACCGTGGAAGGGGCAAGTAAAAGACGTTTTGTTACCGCGTTTACGACGACATAATGTTGCACCGCGGTGCGAACACGTATTTAAAATGGCATTTAGGTCGCCGTCTTTGTTACGCGTAATAACAACCGGCTGGCGACCAATTGTAGTAGTGTAATAGTCACCGATTTCGGGAATTTGGCTTTCATGTGCCAAAAATACCCAGTTGCCTTCAAAGATGTGTTTAATTTCTAAATCAAATAAGTCTTTGTCGGTAAAGATCCCACGGTCACAGCGATAATGCCCCGTCTCTTCGTCGGCCTCAACGGCACCACGGATCTTCTGTTCTAGTTGATTCAATGTTGCTGACATAATTTATCTCCCGAAGGTAGCAGGCTTACGCCTGCTCCACAGTTGCACGGGCACGAGCATGCTTGTCTTGCTTCTCGTCGTTCTTCGTTGCCATTAATGTGATGTTGAATTCCACATCAAGGTAATTGTCTTTAAAGCCCATGGCTTTAATTTGCTCTGGCTCAGATACACTTTTTGCTTCAACAACCAATTCGTCACGCGTTGCGAAAGCGAAATCGTCATAGGTGTATTCATCACCGGCTAGGTTAATTTGCGTAGTAAGGTGCTTAAAGCCGTCTTTCGCTACAAAGTAGTGAATGTGCGCAGGGCGATTACCATGACGGCCAAGGCTTTCTAACACTTTCATCGTTGAACCACCTGGAGGGCAACCGTAGCCGCTAGGTACAATACTGCGTGCGCGATAGCAGCCTTGCTCATCAGCAATGATGCGGCGACGTAAATTAAACGGAGTTTGAGAAGGGTCAAAATGCGAGTAAGCACCTTTCACGTCGGCATGCCAGATATCAACAACTGCGCCTGCAATTGGGTTGCCTTCTTCATCAACAACCTGACCATGTAGCCACATTTCTTGGCCAGGTGACTGACCATCATCCATTCTTGCTTCGCCTTCACTTGTCGGCGCGCCTTCAACATACAACGGACCTTCAATAGTACGTGGTGTACCGCCTAGCTCACCAATGGCAGCGTCTTTAGCGTCTTCACGAACATCAAGAAAATGATCAAAACCTAAACCTGGAGCAAGCAGCACGGCTTCGCCATTCGCACCTAATTCATTTAGGTAGTTAACGCCTTGCCAAAACTCTTCTTGTGTAATGTCGAGGTCTTCAATCATCTTGAACACGTCAGTTAGCAAGCGGTGCATAATTTCTTTAGTGCGAGGATTGCCTTTGTCGTTGTCTAGGCCAGCGGCACGCTTAAGTAACGTTTGAACATGTTCAGTTTGTAAAGTATTGATAGTAGTCATAGTCTTAGTCTCCGCGCTGCAATGCAGCGAGTTTTTGCCTGTTAGTTTTTTATTTGATTGATGAAGGGTGCTGACACAAAGGCGTCACACTCATCGTCATAAAGGGGTACAGCGGTAAGCCCATTAGTACGTCGTGTAAATGCTGGTTATCCTTCACCTCGAATATGCTCACATTGGCGTATTGACCAGCCACTCGCCAAAGGTGCACCCAAATGCCTTCTTCCTGCAGTCCTTCGGCATAGTTTTTTTCTTTCAACTTAATTGCATTAAATTCTTCTTCGCTCAGATGTGCTGGCGGTATCACAGTCATTTCAACTTTGAATAACATATTTGCTCCTTACTTCGCCTTGCGGGTGTATTGACGTAATTTGTCCTCATCGATTTCGAGCCCTAGCCCAGCTGTCGTAGGAACTTCAACGCCAAAGTTGTGATAATTTAGAGGGGATTTAACGATGTCATCGCACTGCAGAAGTGGGCCAAACATCTCTGTGCCAAATTCAATAACAGGTAGAGTCGACCATGCATGTAACGCGGCAGTGGTACCCACAGTGCCTTCGAGCAGCGTACCGCCATATAGCCCAATACCTGCCGCGTTACACACAGCAGCCACATCAAGTGAACCAAACAGTCCGCCTGCTTTGCCTATCTTAAGGGCCACTGAGCCTGTGAAGCCTTGCTGAGCCAACAAAAGGGTATCTGTGCTATCAGCAATAGATTCATCAGCCAAAATGCCGATGTTAAATTTCTTAGACAGACGCACAAGGCTGGCAAAATCTTTTGCAGGAGTCGGTTGCTCTACTAAATCAATACCGGCTTCTTGTAGTGCAGCCATACCATAAGTAGCTTGAGACTCGCTCCACGCTTGATTAACATCAACGCGAATACTTACGTCATCGCCTAACGCTGCTTTGATCTTGCCCACATGCGCTACATCGTCACGTACCGAACGAGAGCCAATTTTCAGTTTGAAAATGTTATGGCGCTTTTCGGCTACTAGGCCTTTCGCTTCTTCAATGTCTTTTTCGGTATTGCCTGAGGCCAATACCCAAAGACAAGACAAATGATTATTGCAAGAACCACCGAGTAAGGTTGAAACTGGCACTCCAAGTTGTTTACCAAGTAAATCAAGCAGGGCCGTTTGCACCGCAGACTTGGCAATAGGGTTGCCTCTAAAAGCAAGTTGTAACTTGTTAATTAATGCTTTAGGGCTGGCAAATGACTGTCCAATTAAATAAGGTGCTAAATAAGCATCAATGTTGGTTTTGATACTTTCTGGGCTCTCAGCGCCGTACGCAAGACCACCTATTGTTGTACCTTCGCCAATACCTTCAAGGCCGTTGTCGTCGGTAATTCTTACGATAACCATCGACTGAACCGCCATAGATGTCATGGACAATTTGTGTGGTCGTATCGTAGGAATATCGACAATGTAAGTTTGAATTTGTGATATCATGTAAATGTTAATTTTGTGTTGCCAGTAAATGTCTGCGTGTAACCTACAAATATTTTTTGTTAACAACCAATATTGATTTAGTTAGTATCGATACCTAGGAGGTATGGTGGAGTTAAGGCATTTACGCTACTTTTGTGCGGTAGCGGAAGAAAAGAACATGACCAGAGCGGCCGAAAAGATATTTATGGCACAGCCACCTTTAACAAGGCAAATCAAACAGTTAGAGGAAGAAGTCGGCGTTCAACTCATTCAGCGAGAAGCCCGTGGCATTACCCTAACCCCCGCTGGCGAATACTTCTGGAAACAGGCTCAACTCATACTTGAAAAGTTAGCTTCATGTGTTGAAGAAAGTCGGCGAATTGATGCAGGAAAAAAGCGAATTTTCAGAATTGGCTTTGTTCCATCCATTTTTTACGGGCAACTTCCTCAGCTTGTTAGGCGCTTAAGACAGCAGCACAAAGTGGATGTTGAACTGCACGAAATGAAAACTGGTGAACAAATAGAAGCCCTCAAGTCAGGTAAAATTGATATGGGTTTTGGTCGGGTTGTGATGCCATCACTAGAAGCCGATGTGACTCAGAAGTTGTTGTTCAGCGAGCCTATCCTTGCAGCTCTACCTATCCATCATCCACTTGCTAATGACGATGTTGATATGGCAGAGCTCGTAACACTGCCATTAATTACTTACCCAGGTGGTAAGCCTCCAACGTTCGCTAACATCTGTTTGGATCTGTTTGCCAGTCGCGGGTTGAGAGTCAGAGTTGCCCAACAAGTTAATGATATAGGTACTGCACTGGGTCTTGTTTCCTCAGATATGGGCTTCACCCTTGTGCCTGAACAAGTGATGCGCACGAATAGAGATGGTGTAGCGTTTGTTCGGCTTAAAGACGACGGCATAAACAGCCCGGTATTTCTCAGTAAACGTGAGGAACCCGAAGATGACATTATGGCTGCGGCCATGTTGATATTAGATGAGTTGGTGCAAAACCGAATAGAAGGTCGCTACCCCTAAAAGGGGTTAGCGCAGATCTTGTTTTATTTGTTCAGCAGCATGCTTAAGTACTGGAATACAATGCTCGGTGATGGTCTCTAAGCTCACCCTTAATGCATTGGTACTTAAGTTCATCGCCCCCAGCAATTCACCTTTGCCATTAAATACAGGTACAGCAACCGAGCGCAACCCCGCTTCAAGCTCTTGATCAACAATACTAAAACCTTGTTGCTTAACCCTAATCAGTTCCTGTTCTAACGCCTGTGCAGTGGTAATACTCTTCTCAGTGTGTGGGTGTAACTGTGCTTCATTCGCCCATGCTGTTAATTCTGAAGCGTCAAGATGTGCTGCAAGTACTCTTCCCATTGACGTATACGGTGCAGGCAGTCGAGTGCCCGTTGTTATGTTAATCGACATAAGACGATGTGATGCCGGAGAACGCGCCACGTACACCACTGACTGTCCATCTAACTTCCCAAGAGACGCCGACTCCCCTAATTCTGCGGTAATCGATTTAAGATAATGCTCAACCACTGCTATATAACCATTGCTGCTGGTATAAGCTTGCCCTAACGACAGCACTTTAGGTGCCAAGGCGAAGAGTCGCCCCTCGCGACGGATATAGCCAAGAGAATGCAATGTAAGTAAAAACCGACGGGCTTTAGCCCTATCAATTCCCATTTTTTCAGCTACTTGCGATAAGGTCATCTCTTTGTTTTGACCATCAAACGCCCCTAACACCTCTAGTCCGGTAGCAAGCGCGCTTATGTAATCGCGATGGGTTGACGGTATTTTTTCTTCACTCATGCACTGTGTCTCTTGTTAGTTCTTGCGAATTATTTCTTATTGTTAAACGAAGTGCCAGTTCTCTTATGAATTCAGCAACATAAATTGGTTTGACTGATAGCCCTAGCAATTTTTTAACATTTATTACTTGACCTAAACAATCAAAATCATTAATTTGTTCGCATTATGAATCAACATTCGTATTGCGAACTTTTATTATGACACTATTTACAACACTTTCAAAAGCTATTGAAGATGGCGTTAAGGACGGCGACACAGTTGCATTAGAGGGATTTACTCACCTTATTCCTTTCGCCGCAGGGCATGAAATTATTCGCCAAGGACGTCGCAACCTCACATTGGTAAGAATGACCCCTGATCTTATTTACGATCAGCTAGTCGGTGCCGGGTGTGTGAGCAAACTTGTGTTTTCATGGGGAGGAAACCCAGGTGTAGGTTCTTTACACCGCGTACGTGACGCCATTGAGCACGGCTATCCAGCTCCGCTCGAAATTGAAGAGCACAGTCACGCGGCAATGGCAAATGCTTATGAAGCGGGTGCATCAGGCTTACCCATGGCGGTATTCAGGGGTTATGTAGGTAGTGATCTACAGCACGTTAACCCCAACATCAAAACCGTTACTTGTCCGTTTACGGGTGAAGCGCTTGCCGCAGTGCCATCGATTAAACCCGATGTGGGCATAGTTCATGCGCAAAAAGCAGACCGCGCAGGAAACGTACTCATTGAAGGTATTTTAGGGGTTCAAAAGGAAGTTGTGCTTTCTTCTCGCTATAGCATCGTCACCGTCGAAGAAATTGTGGACGACTTAGAAGCAGGTCCAAATAGTTGTGTACTTCCCGCTTGGACAATCAACGCCATTGCCACCGTACCGTTTGGCGCTAAACCGTCTTATACACGTGGTTACTACCCGCGCGACAACAGTTACTACAAGAAGTGGGACAGCATAAGCCGAGAGCGCGAGCCATTTTTAAAGTGGTTAGATGAAGAAGTATTTCAAGCAGGAGAATAATCATGACCGAACAATATACTTCAGACGAAATGATGACGATTACCGCTGCCCGTGCTCTGAATAACAATTCGACTTGTTTTGTGGGCATTGGCTTACCAAGTGCTGCAGCGAACTTAGCACGCCTTACTCATGCCCCTGACATAACACTTATTTACGAGTCAGGTACCATAGAAACCAAGCCGCAGGTTTTGCCTTTATCTATTGGGGATGGTGAACTTTGCGAGTCGGCGCTTACCACCGTTTCGGTTCCCGAAATGTTCCGTTACTGGCTGCAAGGCGGTCATATTGATGTGGGTTTCCTTGGCACCGCACAAGTAGACCGATACGGCAACATTAACACCACAGTTATCGCTGCATCGCACAAAGACAGTGGCCCTGATGGCGCTCACAGTTATGCCAACCCTAAAGTTCGCCTTCCTGGCGGTGGCGGTGCACCAGAAATTTCAACCAATGCCAAAGAAGTGATCATCACCGTAAGGCATTCAAAGCGCACTTTTGTTAAAGATGTCGACTTCATTACCACATTGGGTTTTGGCCGAGACGGTCAAGGTCGCAAAGGCAAGTCTACGCTGGGTAAAGGCCCAACTTTGGTGATTTCTGACCTTTGTATATTAAAGCCAGAAGATGAAACCAATGAACTTATTGTGGTGAGTTTGCACCCAGGCGTTACAAAGCAACAGGTAATCGATGCCACTGGCTGGGACATTCGCTTTGCTGACACACTTCAAACCACTGATGAACCCACCAGCAGCGAAATCGAAGTATTAAGAGAACTAAAGCGCGTTACTGAAGCGGCGCACAGCCAAACGGAGACTGCGTAATGAACGTTTATTTATGTAACCCCAGCCGCTCTGCCATTGGACGTTATGCTGGTGGGCTAGCCAGCATTCGTCCTGATGATTTACTTGCACAAGTTATTCGCGCAGTTCTGGCGCAGTGCCCTCAGCTACCAGCAGAAAGCATTGATGATGCGTTTTTCGGCTGTGCCAACCAAGCCGGTGAAGACAACCGAAACGTTGCTAGAATGGCCACCTTACTTGCAGGCGTGCCATTTTCGGTACCAGCCACCACAATTAATCGTTTGTGTGGCTCTGGTATGGATGCCATTGGTCTTGCTTACCGTTCAATTGCAGCAGGTGAAGCAGACCTTATTCTTGCTGGCGGCGTTGAGTCTATGTCGCGAGCGCCATTTGTGATGGGCAAAGCACAAAGCGGATTTGACCGCTCACAAATACTTGAAGATACCACCATGGGTTGGCGCTTCATTAATCCTGCGTTAAAGCAGCAATACGGCACTGAAACCATGCCTGAGACTGCAGAAAATGTAGCAGCGAAATTCTCGATTAGCCGAGAAGCACAAGACAACTTTGCGTATCAGTCTCAGCAAAAAGCGGCTGCTGCTCAAGCGTCTGGCCGTTTTGCTAAAGAAATAGCACCTGTGACCTTTCAGCCTAGAAAAGGCGATACCATCGTCATCGACAAAGATGAACACATACGCCCTCAAACAACATTAGAGGCATTGGCAAAACTAAAAGCTCCGTTCCGTGAAAATGGCTCGGTTACCGCAGGTAATGCATCGGGTATTAACGATGGCGCATCTGCCATGCTTGTCGCAAGTGAAGCTGCAGTTGAACGCTATAACTTAACGCCTGTTGCTCAAATTAAAGGGATGGCTACCGCTGGTGTTGAACCCACTATTATGGGTATAGGCCCAGTACCTGCAATTAATAAATTGCTTGCAAAACAAAAGTTGACCCTAGACGATATTGGCACAATTGAACTTAATGAAGCATTTGCAGCGCAAGCATTAGCCTGTATGCAGGAACTTGGACTTAGTGCAGATGATCCAAGAGTGAATCCCAATGGCGGCGCCATTGCACTTGGCCATCCACTCGGTATGTCGGGGGCACGCCTGCTGCATACTGCCGCATTACAATTTGAACAAACCTCGGCCGATTATGCACTATGCAGTATGTGTATTGGTGTTGGCCAAGGTATAGCGACATTGCTAAAACGCATTTAGGGGCTCAACATGGCGACATTATCAGAGCAAGGTATTCACTACCAGTTCATTGAGACTAAGCACAAACCTGTTGTAGTGCTAGCTCACCCGTTGGGTATGAATATGCGTGTTTGGGACTACTTGGTACCAGACTTAATGGTGAACTTCAGCATTTTGCGTTATGACCTACCTGGACACGGTGACAGTAAAGCGTTCCCCGCAAACACGAAAAACCTTGGTGAATCACAGTTAGTTGACGACTTATTAACCCTGTGTAACTCGTTAGGTATCGATAAGTTTGATTTCGTGGGTACGTCAATTGGCGGAATGTTGGGGCAACAGCTATTAATTTCCCATCCAGAACGCTTGTTAAGCACCGTGTTAACTAATACTGGTATGAAAATAGGTTCCACTGAAGCGTGGCTGGAGCGCCAGAAAAGTGTGACTCAACAAGGGCTTGAAACCCTCGCAGCCAGCTTAGTTCCAAGATGGTTTAGCCCGGTTAGTACCAAACGTTTCCCCACGTTATTGTCTCAATGGGAAGGATCACTCGCGAACGTTGACGATCACTCTTACGGTTTATTGTGTGCGTGGTTAGGCGAAAGAGACACACATACTCAACTTAAACCTAATGGTGCACCTATTTTGCTTATTGCAGGTGAAGATGATGTCGCTACACCCACCTCATCATTACAAGCATTGGGAGAAACCCTTAGTGCACCTGTGACGGAATTAAAACAAACTGGGCATGTGCCTTCGGTTGAAGCAAGTCGCGAGTTTACTTCTTTGATAAAGGAGCACTTAGGAACGAATTAATAACATATTATTTACACCGAAAGTCACCCTAGTAATAGACAACATAAGAGCGTGTCTTCTAAAAAAGATAAGTGAAGGTTCAAGTTGAAAACATGTTACTTGGCTAAGGAAGATGCATCCTCGCAAGAACAAAACTGCCATTAACATTGAATACTTAAAAGCCTGCATCCGGGCGAAAGTGGAGCATCCGTTTCCGATCATCAAATGTCAGTTTGGCTTTATCAAAGCACGCTATAAAGGACTGATGAAAAATGACTCACAGTTAGCCATGTTATTCACCTTGGCAAACCTGTTTAAAGTAGACCAGATGCTAAGGCGACAGCCAAGATCTATCTGAGATCTGGAAATAACCCGGAATAAGGCCGAAATCAGGCCTAAAAAGGTAGTATATTGGCCTGAATTGAGAATTTAGCGTTCAAAAATTAGACGGCGAATGCAAAGGCTGGTTCAAGAACTAAATTGCAGGACTTATTCGCAGTTTCCCTAGCTAGCGGTGGGTTTACTTTTAATTGCCTTTCCACAGGCGCATAGTGCAATCTTACAAACTTTATATCTGCCCGCCACTTTTATGCTAATGGGGCTTATTTTAAGGGGAGTGTCTTTCGACTTCCGCGCGAAAGTTGCTCAAACGGAAAAGAAAAAGTGGGACACCTGTTTTAAATACGGTTCGCTGTTGACGACGCTCTCTCAGAGATACATGTTAGGAATATGGGTAACCGGCCTGCGTACCGATCTGTATGCGCAGGGTTTTGCTTTGCTATCCGATTTCGGCGTTACCGCAGCTTTTGCGTTTATCGGTGCTGGCTGGCTTATTCTCAAAACAGAGGGTGACTTACAACGAAAAGCCTTCTACTGGGCAAAGCGATGCCTGATGATCCTGGCTGGGGGCATTATTGCCGTAAATTTTTTAAATTTAACGCTGCACGCAGAAGTGAGGGCACTCTGGTTAGAAAGCCCCCTGGGCTTTTTGTTGATGGCTATACCTGTAACGTGTTTTGGTTTACTGACTTTAAGTAGTGTCGTGCTACAAGGGCTGCCGTAGGCGGACAGGAAAGGTGAACGGCTGCCTTTTGCGTTAGCTCTGCTTGTATTTCTACTATGTTTTGCTGCGTTTGGGATAAGTTACTATCCCTATATTGTACCGGGTCAGCTCACCATCATGGATGCGCTGGCAGACGCGAATTCTCTTAGCTTTTTGTTGGTAGGTACCGTGATTGTTGTCCCTTGTATTCTCGCTTACACTGTCATGGTATACCGAATATTAGCCGCTAAATCGGAAAAACTTTCTTATTATTAAGAACAGTAAACAGGCTGTAGATTTGCCTCATCTGTATTTAATAGTAATTAAAGTGATGTTTATAAAAGTCAGCTGCAGTCCCGTCACCGTGACTAGATGATGATGAGGTTCTGATATTTATTTGTTTCTTGCATTCAGACTAGATTTGACATGAATTTCGAGGCGATCTGAATTCACTTTATGCGTTTTTTAAACTACACCTTGCTCAATCATTGCGTCTGCAACCCGACGAAAGGCAGCAATATTAGCTCCTAATACAAGGTTACCGGGCGCACCGAATTCTCTTGCAGTCTCACTGGCTCGTAGATAAATATCCTTCGTTATTTGTAGTAATTGACAATCGACTTGTTCGAAAGTCCATTTTTGCATACTGGCGTTTTGCGCCATTTCTAACTGACTTGTCGCTACTCCCCCGGCGTTAGCGGCCTTACCCGGACCATAAGAAATACCGGCTTTAAGAAAGTACTCTACCGCACCTTGTGAAGAAGCCATATTTGCACCTTCACTAACCAATTTGCATCCGTTAGAAACCAGTGCTTCGGCATCACGAGTTGTTAACTCATTTTGTGTCGCACATGGAAACGCTAAGTCTGCCTTGTATCGCCAAATAGTATGTCCTCCTGAAGGATATTCACTGATCGGAATGAACTGTGCCCTGGGGTGAGACTTTAAGTAACGTAAAAGCGAAGTACGTTCTTTTTCTTTGAGTTCCTTAATAAGAGACAGATCCAACCCTTGCGCATGATATAGCGTACCGGTTGAGTCACTACAGGCAATAGGAGTAGCACCAAGTTGATAAAGCTTCTCCATTGCATAAATAGCGACATTTCCAGCACCGGACACGAGGCAACGTTGTCCTTGTAAGTTTTCTCCTCGTGCATTAAGCATGTGATCTGCGAAATATACTGTTCCATATCCTGTTGCCTCCTTTCGCGCGTACGACCCCCCCCAAAGCAAACCTTTTCCGGTAAGCACGCCCTCATATTTCCCGGTCAGTCTTTTGTATTGACCGAACATGTAGCCTATTTCTCTGGCGCCTACACCAATATCACCGGCAGGCACATCAGTATTGGGTCCAATATGACGATAGAGTTCGTTCATGAATGACTGACAAAAACGCATTATTTCGGCATCGCTTCGTCCTTTTGGATCGAAATTTGCACCTCCTTTGCCCCCCCCAATTGGCAGGCCAGTTAACGCATTTTTAAATATTTGTTCAAATCCTAAGAATTTTATAATACTGGCATTGACCGAAGGATGAAAACGAAGTCCTCCTTTGTACGGACCAAGTGCCGAATTAAATTCGATGCGGTATCCCTTATTAATCTGTATATTTCCGCTGTCATCTTGCCAGGGCACCCGAAACATAATTTGTCTTTCGGGTTCAACTAATCGCTGTATAATTGAATGCTTCGCATAATAGTTGTTTTTTTCCAGAACAGGTTCCAGAGTTCGCAGGACTTCCTCTACAGCCTGATAAAATTCAGTTTGTGCCGGACTGCTTTGTTTTAGCTGAGAAATAGTAGTACTTAAATAATTCATAAATCAACCTGTAAATGATTACCTTTTAATCACAGACGAGATAACGGACTTTTCTTTTTACTTCTAATATATCAATTTGTTGTTCGCCACTTTTAGTATTCCAGCTAATTTTTTGACCAGCTCTTAAACCTATTAATGCCGAGCCAATTGGTGCGAAAATTGAAATGCCGTCTTCGTATTTATGCATATCCAATGGAAGGCAGAGTGTTTTAGTCAAGTATTTATCAAACTTACTTATTTTAAATGTAACCTGAGAACCTATTGCCACAACGTCTGGAGCAAGATCTTTAATGTTAACGACTTTGGCGCGAACTAATTCTTTTTCTAATTCGTCAAACCTTTCAGTCGGTAATTTAATTTTTCTTAGCTGTTCTTCAATATCACTCAAGTCTTCATATGAAATTGTGATGTTAGGTTTTCTTGACATGATAATCCTTCCTCTTTGAATTAAAAATCACGCGCAGGAGAGCCTTTCCTGTGAGGAAATATAAATTTAATCTATAGCTTTAATTTATTCCGGTACGGAATTTCTGGTTTTAGATAAATAAGAGGCGGCCGAATGCAGAACTGCATCCGGCTTAATTGGGTAAGGTGAGTAAAATGCTCTTGTTGAGATTACAGTGCTTAGTCATGATTTCCTCATTGCTGTCACTGATATTAATACTTAATAAAAAAATAACAAGAACTTTTAAGATTATAACGCTCCGTATTTATGGAATTAGCAGTGAAAAGTTCTGATTTTTTCGCCATGAGCAATATTTTATTCTTTAAAGTGTTTTTTTGGCTAATTTATCAAAGAGTTTATTGGCGTCAATCATCGTTGAAACTTGATTAAACTTCTTGATGCGGTCCGAATAATTCATAATTGATTCGCGATTGACTGACGCCCAAGGCTAATAATTCATGCTTGATAGCAAGCATAAATTGCAAAGGTCCACAGAGATAAAACTCGCCCTCTTTCAGTGGTAAAGAACCTTTAACGTCTTCTATTTTCATTCTTCCGGTAGTTTCATTTTTACTACTGCTAGCGTCATTTTCATACCACGTGTGCGACTGCAGGTTCAGAGTATTCTTAACACTCTCAACATGTTCTTTGAAAGAATGCTGATTTCGATTTTTACATGCGTGAAGATAGGTCACCGGATGTGCGAAGTTCTCTTTTACTAAAGAATCTAACATCGCTTGCATAGGCGTCAGACCCACACCTGCAGAAATCAATATAACCGGAGTATCAAGTTGTTTTAGATAAAAGTCCCCGGCAGGGGGCATGACCAAGACTTCATCGCCAACATTTATTTTTAAATGAAGATAATTAGACATTACACCACACATTTCACCCAGGCCTTCCCGTTTAACACTAATGCGATAGGATTTTCCATTCGCGGCAGTTGATAGTGAATACTGCCTTATTTCATCATGCTCACTACCATGAGGATGCACCTTTATTCCTAAATACTGGCCCGGTTTATAATCGATAACACTACCGCCATCGACGGGCATTAAGGTAAAACTGGTTACGAGTTCGGATTCGGTCTCTTTTGAGACGACAGAAAAGGCTCTGAAGCCAGACCAGCCCCCCTTTACAGCAGCTCTTTGTTGATACAATTCACTTTCAACTTTAATGAAAATGTCTGCTAATTGACCATATGCAGCTGTCCATGCCTCTTCAACATCAGGAGTAAACGCGTCCGGAGCCAATTCTCTCAATGTCTCAATCAGATGATGTCCCACTATTGCGTACTGTTCGGGCTGGATATTAAAACTGGTATGCTTGTGTGCAATACGCATAACGGCATCTGTCAGTAGCTCTAACTGATCTATGTTGGCAGCGTATGCAGCTATCGCATTAAATAGAGCCGCTGGCTGACGACCTGTTTTTTGATGCGTCATGTTAAATATATTTTTAAGCTCAGGATTATGTAAGAACATTCGGGCGTAAAAATGTTCGGTAATTGCGGTTCCTCCCGAAGCAAGTAGTGGAATGGTCGCTTTGACAGTATCTATATGAGTTTGAGTAAGCATTAACATACCTTTAATGACGTTAAGTATTTGGTAGCTATGAGTAATGCGACTCGTGTGCCAAATTTTATTTCACTTAGTATCAATGTGTTACGAATAACTCTTTAAGCTATGTGTCAAAATGACTCATCACTTAATGAGCTAATTAGGATCGTTTGTGTCATAATGACCTATGCTTCGTGTTAATATAAAATGGTCTCATGAGTAAAATATCTCAATTTAGTTTGGTTAACTTTGCCCTTGATCTGTCCGCCGCAGTTTCGATGAATTGTTTTTATGAAAGTTTGATTTCTGCGGTTTGTGCAACTATTAAAGCAGATGCTGTAGCACTATTGATTTTTCGACACGAGACACTTGTTCCCGTTGCGCAAAGAGGGTTGTCCGATGACGTCATGGGGAGACGGTTTATTTTAGAGCAACATCCACGTTTAAAAGCAATCTGTAGCACGAGGGCGGTCACTCGCTTTTCAGCTGATTCGCCGTTACCAGACCCCTATGATGGAATGATTGCAAGTCATAACCATAATATGAACGTACATTCCTGTATGGGAATTCCTTTATATAAAGATGAAACGTTGCTAGGTGTACTTACTCTCGATAGCCTGGAACCTAATGAGTATGATGCGCTTGATGCCGCTTCAGTTGACACACTGTCCAGGCTGGCAGCCCGGCTTTTATATGCTGCGTTATATATCAGAGAGTTAAATAAACAGAAGACTCATACTCAGCATGTATTACGGACAATGAATGAGAATAGCTCTGAGCATCATCAGGGTGAAGAAATGATAGGAAATAGTGTTACGACAAAAAAATTAAAGCAGACCATTCGACTGGCAGCTTCGTCCGACCTCACAATTTTGGTGCAAGGTGAAACTGGTGTGGGCAAAGAACTTGTTGCCCGTGAGCTACATTATCAATCAAACCGGCGGAATAAACCGCTCGTATATGTAAATTGCGCTGCTATTCCTGTTCATCTGATAGAAAGTGAACTCTTCGGCCACGTGAAAGGTGCGTTTACCAGTGCCGCAAACGACCGCGATGGTAAGTTCTTACTTGCTGATGGCGGAACATTATTTCTGGACGAAATTGGAGAGCTTCCGCTTGAAATTCAGGGTACATTGTTGAGAGTAATACAGAATCAGGAAATCCAGGTGGTCGGTCAGGATAAGAGTCGAAAAGTGGACGTTAGAATTATTGCTGCTACGAATAGAGAGTTAGAGCATGAAGTTCAAAATAAACGCTTCCGGGCCGATCTTTATCATCGTCTCATAGTGTTTCCGATATATGTCCCGCCTCTCAGAGACAGACAAAGCGATGTTCCGCTTCTGGCTGGCTATTTTGCAGAGAAAATGCGGCGAAGTCTGGGACTGCAAAAGTTGATACTGGCTAAAGAAGCAATTTATAAACTGACAGTTTATCACTGGCCGGGAAATGTAAGAGAGTTAGAGCACGTAATATCACGCGCAGCACTTTATGCTCGAGAGAAGAATCCAACCGGAAATACAATAATTGAGCCATCTGACATTACCGGTTTAACCGTGTCTTCAGACTCTTTAACAAGTAAAGACACAGATTCGTCCACCGTATGTTTCGAGACCGATAGCCATACCGACTTACGGGAAGCAACAGATAAATTTCAACGTCAACTCATTATCAAGGCATTGCATAACGCAGAAAACAACTGGTCTAAGGCAGCCAGATCTCTGTCAATGGACCGTGCAAATCTTGTCAGACTGGCGAAGCGCCTTAATATCACCCTAGTGAAAAAGATAAGAACGTAGCTTTTCGTTCACAGAAATTATAGATATTGTCTATACGTTTCCTATATCTGACCTTACAAAGGAATATATGTTAAATACACTAAAACGGTTTTGGGGTTTTCAAAACAACGTAGTTGTATCAGAAAAAGTCGTTGCCACTATCGGTGGAATGCTAGCTATATTTTTATGCTTTTTTCTTACAACATGGTTGCTAGGCACGGAGGGAGCAGCGGCAATTTTACCATCCATGGGAGCGTCAACGGTCCTTCTTTTTGCTGTTCCTCATGGCCAGCTATCGACGCCATGGGCATTCTTCGCTGGCAATGTTCTTTCTGCTATTGTCGGCGTTACAAGTGCACAATACATTGAAAATCTCTTTATTGCCGCTCCGGTAGCAGTGTCGCTTTCGATATTTATTATGCACCTATCTCGCTCATTACATCCTCCAGGTGGTGCTACCGCTTTGGCAGCTGTAATTGGTGGGTCTGCGATAACGGATTTAAGTTATTGGTACGTGCTCACTCCAACTATTATCAACTGCATGATTCTGTTTGCTGTTGCGATACTGTTCAACAATCTTTTTCACTGGCGGCGTTACCCGCAAAGTCTTATGCGATATAAGGGGATAGGCTATAACCCTGACACGAGACGTATAAAAATGCGACATATCCATGAGGCAATCAACCGGTCAGAATTGGTTATTGATGCCAGTGACGAGCAAATTAAACATATCATTGACTTAGCTGATACGATTTTACACGAAGAATTAATAGCCGGTTTTGAGCTCGAAATGGGCGCATTCTACACAAATAACCAACCTGGGCGTTTATGGTCTGTTCGTCAGGTTGTAGACGAAAGAAAACATAATTGCAAGCATAAGTACTTGCTTATATATAGGGTGGTTGAAGGTGATGGGAAGGGATTCTCCGATTGCTGTACCTATCAAGAATTTGCCGAATGGGCAAAAATGAAAATGACGCCATCGCAAGTTTAGCATGCTGGTTAATAATCAAACTGATACTTAGCTTGTAGTGGTCAAGTCATTTTGGCCACATCGTTGTAGCTATTCCAATAACGTTTCTCCGATTCATTCGGTGTTAGACCACCGTTGTATGAATGCGGTCTCAGTCGGCTGTAATAGCCATAAATGTAATCACCAATCTTCTGCTTTGCTTCAGCAAAATTCCGGTAACCAGTAGTTGGAACCCATTCGGTTTGAGACTTCTGAAAAAGCGTTCCATCGGGCTATATCCCAACAATTTCCCCTGCGACTCATACTTTGTGTTAAGCGATACCGCCAAATTAGCTGACGGAATTTTCGGCTCGTATAATGACATCCCTGGTCGCTATGGAACATCACGTTTTTAGGCTTTCCCCGATACCCCCTGTGTCAGGATAGTTGTCGCCTCAGTTTTTCATAAAAATATAACAGGAGCGGTAAGTTAGTTATTAGTGAAGCATTATCCTGAAGACCATAAGAAAACCGTCATTAGAAAGCTGGTTGAAAGTGGCTTATCATTAAGCCAATTCGCAAAGCTAGAGAGTATCAACTTATCTATTTTGTATTCATGGCGAGATAAGTATTTACAAGCAGGTTCTAGTTTGGCAGGTAGCAATAGTTCAGAAGGTTAGTCACCAGAGCAAAAGTTCGCAATTGTTTTAGAAACAGCAGCATTGAGCGAGTTTGAGTTAAGTGAGTATTGCCGTGAAAAGGGGCTTTACTCTGAGCAACTTAAAGAAAAATGACGCGCCCCGTCATAACACTGAAATAAACTTCCTGTAGCGTGAAGTATTCAGTGAAAGAGTCTTCAACGGCTCAGCTTCAAAAACGCTAAATGCTCCAATACGAGTTTTCATGAAGAAATTGAAACGCTATCAATATGAAAGATATGCCATTCTCTGCCAACTCGCCTACCCTGATGCCGACGAGCAATACCAAAAAATCTTAGATCCTTTTTATGAACGCCAGCTAGTCGATAAGTACGGCAGAATGAGCGTAAGAATCTTGTGGGTCGAGAATAAAAAAGAGGTCATTATCGTTTTTCGCGGCTCATTGGGAGTAAGAGATTGGCTAGCGAATTTATTCTTCATCCCAAACAAACTCAATCAGTTAAACAGAAAATTCTGGGTCCACTGGGGGTTTGCGCGGCTATTGGCTCAACCTATGTATTCCAGCACTAAGACATCTAATGAAGCATTACCACTGAGAGAGCTACTTGTAAAAGTGCTTGAACCACTTAGGCAGCAAGGCAAGCGCTTTACATTCATTGGCCATTCGTCCGGCGGCGCAGTAGCGGTATTAATGGCTGATTACTTTGAGCGTTTATACGCAAAGTCAGTAAAAAGGGTAGTGACTTTCGGACAGCCCGCAGTGGGCACGCGCTCTTGGTATAAGCACTACACGCTACACCATAGAACGTATCGCATTTGCTGCGATTTAGATGTAATAACCTTTATGCCGCCCTTCCCTTTTTACTTCTGGCACGTTGGCAAGATGCTGTGGCTGCACGATGATAAAATTTACGAAAACACGCCTACCCATAAACGCTTTTTGATGTCGCTTCACAGCTGGTTGTTACGCCCAATTACCTATCACTACATGCGAAAATATATCCGCAACAAGTCGCTTTTCGATGAGCATTAGAACGATCATTTTCGACCTACAGTGCGTAATTTAAAGGTACTTGATTATTCAATCCCGCACAGTACTGCGTAAGAGGTAGGCTTAAAGAAATGTCTTCACTGTCAATCAAACGAGCAAAAGCGGCACTCAAGAACGCGTTTATCGGCGACGCGTTGGCTATGCCGGTACATTGGTATTACAACCCAGCAGATATTTATAAGGCATTTCCGTTAGGGATAGAGCAATTTGAGGATGCGCCATCATTTCATCCGTCTTCAATAATGTCGCTACATTCCACGCAGCAAGGTGGGCGCGCGAATAAGGCATCTGCAAATCAAAAAGAGATAGTGGGCGACGTTATTCTCAAAGGTAAAAGGCAGTATTGGGGCAAGGACAACATTCATTACCATCATGGTATGAAAGCGGGAGAAAATACACTCAATGCACATTGCGCGCGTATCGTTTTATCATGCGCACTTAAAGGGTATGACGAAAACGAGTTTTTAACTCAATATATTAGCTTTATGCGCGCTGATGAACCTAAACATCCTGACACATACGCTGAGTCTTATCACAGAGGCTTTTTTGCGAACTTAGAACAAGGTACTCCAGCACACAAATGTGGGGCGGTTACACATGATACGGCTTCAATAGGCGCTTTTGTGTCGGTAACACCTTTGGCGGTAGTAGAAGCAAGCAAAAGCACAGCCCTTGAGGACGTCAAACGCCTGTGTCGTAGTCACCTTTATTTAACTCACCCAGATGAGTCTTTAGCATCGGTGTGCGATTTCTATGTGGAGTTAATCTACAAATTAGTGCATCGCGAAGGTGAATCAGCCAAGGCCATTTTAGAAGATATTGCCCGTAAATCTGCGCACATGAATTTGGCTGCGATAGCGGCAAAAAACAAAAGCGATATCGAAATTGTTGGGCGTATGTATTCGCCAGCGTGTTATATCTCAGACGCGTGGCCCGCCGTTTTGTACTTCGCTTACCGTTATGCTGATACGCCTAAAAAGGCGTTGATTGCGAACACCAACGTGGGGGGCGACAACGTGCACCGCGGTTTTGTATTGGGGGCCATAATGGGGCTAATTCAGGCAACGGAACTGTCCCAATGGTTTAGTGAATTAGCTGACAAAAAGGACTTGGAAGCGCTAATTAACCTTCTTGATGAACGGTAACTAAGACACAAAAGTCTGGTAGACCCAGTCGCAAAATGAGCAAATGGCATTCACTGTCCGGTAGCGTATTCGCGTAAAGCGCCTTATAACGCTACCGTTTCCCCTGTTTTCGCCGCCTTGAATATAGCGTTCACAATGCGGATATCGGCCAGACCTTCATCGCCAGTCACCATAGGCTGTCGTCTAGTTAATATGGCCAGTGCATCGTTATCCATTTGCAGCGTTTGCTGCATACCGTTTATAGGAGCCAGCGTTTTTCCATCAGACGTGGTGCCCGTTACCCCGCTGTAGCTCTGCATGGGTTTAAGTTGATACCAGCCCTTTTCACAATCAGCTTTAAAATGATTGAACCCTTTCACTACACTGGTTCCGCAATCGGCCACTAGTCCGTCGCCGAAATCCATCGTAAACAAGGTCGTTTCATCAACCTCAGTAAACTTCTCTGGAAAGCGCTGTGGTGGATGACTTCCCGTTACCGCTAATGGCTCACGGCCCGTTAAAAAGCGCGCGCCGTTTATCGCGTAAACGCCCATATCATAGAGTGCACCGCCGCCCATGTGCTTTTTCATTCGCCAGTTGTCAGGCGCTCTTCCTTGTCCTGCATAACCAGCAAAGCTCGATACCGCGGTCAAGTTTCCATACGGCTTGGTTTCAAGATACTGATGAAAAGTGCGGGTATTGGGTTCGTGCTGCATGCGATAACCTATCGACAACTGCACGCCATTTTTGTCACACGCATCGATGATAGCTTGGCATTCCTCGCTATCCATGGCCATTGGCTTTTCACACCACACATGCTTTCCAGTATTTGCGGCTTGTACCGCAAAGTCCTTGTGTGTTCCGGTAGGCGTTACGACATAAATAACGTCAATATCGTCATTATTCGCAATATCTTCCATGGTGCTGTACGTGTACACATTACTGTCTTTAATGCCGTACTTTTTCTGCCACTGCGGGATTTTACTCTCACTCCCCGTAATTATCCCCCGTAATTCACAGTGTTTAGTGTCCTGTAAGGCAGGTGCGAGTAAATTTGTGCTGTAATTGCCCAACCCTAACAGCGCCACGCCTATTTTCCTTTTCGAAGGCTGTGCCATTAAATAAGGACTGTGCGCAACCAGCAAACCTGAGCCGGCTAGTTGAAGGAAGTGACGACGAGTAATGCGGGGCATTAGTACTCTCCATTAAGAAATTAATCCGTGCATGGTTTTAGTAGTACCTTTCTTACTCAGAAAGATCACAACACCGTTGCGATATTATCGAATGTGTTACCTGTAACACCATCGAAGGTTTATAGCTGACAATCAATACAGCTTTAAAGCCCTATGGCGCATCGTGCCGTTTGGTAACGCGAAACGATTTACAACAATATCAGACGAAAAGCAGCCCACTTTTATCGACAGCATAATTTACTGTTTGCGCTTTGCCCGCCAAGCTTCTGCCACGATAGGTTCAAGGTCGCTCAAATCCAAAGGTTTAACAAGGTGATGGTCAAATCCAGCTTCTTTCGAACGCTGGATGTGCGATGGTTGTCCCCACCCCGTTTGCGCGACAAATACTGCGTCAGCTAACGCGCGATTTTGACGAAGTGCCGTACATAATTCGTAACCATTCATACCCGGCATGCCGATATCCAGCAACACTAAATCGGGCGTGAAAGACGCGACAGTCTTTAATGCAGATGGCCCATCCTCCACTACTTGAACCTGACACCCTTTTACCTCCAATATCCATCCCATGGTAATAGCGGCATCTTGATTATCATCGGCAATTAAAACGTTGAGCTTTTCAGCGGTAGCGTCTACTACGTCATGGGCCTTTTCCGGTTTACTGGCTAATTTGGGTACTTTACTTAAAACGGGTAAGGTAACGATAAACGTTGTACCTTTATCAACGCCATCACTTTGCACAATTACCGTTCCATCGTGTAATTCAGTGAGTTTCTTCACCAGAGTAAGACCAATCCCCAACCCGCCTTGAGAACGTTCAAGGGCACCATCTACCTGAGTAAACATATCGAAAACCGATTTAAGTTTGTCTGCTGGAATGCCCTCTCCATTGTCTTTAAATGCAATGGTTACCTTACCGTCGCAAGTACTAATGCAGACCTCGATATTGCCACCCGGTGGAGTGTACTTTGCAGCATTGTTGATAATATTCGAGAAAATCTGCGACAACCGAATAAGGTCTCCGTTTACCCAAACAGGCTCTGCTACTTTTTCCACCAGCAGCGTATGCTGTTTTTCATCAATCAGGGGCTGAATAGTCTCAATCGCCGTACCCAAAATCTCACACAAGTTCACAGGTTTTCGATGAATTCGAATTTTCCCTCGGGTAATTCGTGACACATCCATAAGGTCATCGACAAGCCGTATCATTTGCGTTACTTGTCGTTCGACTCGACCGAACGCCTCACTCTTCTGATTTTGGCTGTAGTCGTCTGACTGCAGAATTTCCAACGCATTGCGAATTGGTGCAAGCGGATTACGTAATTCATGTGCCAACGTAGCAAGGAACTCATCTTTGCGGCGATCGGCCTCTTGAAGCGCGTCTATCGCATTTCGTTCTCTCGTGGTGTCTACACCTACTCCCGGAAAACGCTCCGGCTCGCCAGAGCTGTTATAAATGGCTCGTCCTCTGAAGGAAGCCCAGCGGACAGTGCCGTCTTTTTGTAAGATACGGTATTCTTCATCAAATGGGGTGCGGTTATTAATACTTTCACAAATAGCAGCTTCACACGCAGCTAAATCGTCTGGGTGGATATATTGTTTGGGCACTTCAATGGCTACACCGTTTTCAGCTTCATCGCTACTGAGGTTAAAGAGTTCTCCCAAACGCTCATCTGCCGTGAACAAGTTTTGCTTAATATCCCAATCCCAAATACCAAAGCTGTGTGATGCTTCCAGTGCTAAGCGTCTGCGAGACTCTGCTCGCTTGGCCATTTCTTCAGCGTGTTTACGCTCAGTAACATCTCGCGTCGAACCAGCAATGGCTTCAACGTTTCCGTCTTCACCAATAACAGGAACAAATATGTAGTCATATATACGGCGACCATGAGTACCGGTAAAAGGAACATCACTACGAATTGGTTGCTTTGTTTCAATTACCTGACGAATCTCCTGCATGTGCATATCTGCATGCCAAGGTTCATACCCAAGCTCTAAACATGTTTTGCCAATCGCTTCGTCCCAACTCAGCCCCCACATTTGCAGCAACGCGTCGTTGGCATACGTAAAATGCCCCTCAAGGTCGAAGATATAAAGCAAATCGGGCGTATTCGACAGAGCCGTTTCGTAAAGCCTGCGCTGTTTATTAAAAGACTCAATGTTCTCTAGTAACGCCGACTCCGCAACCCGTCGGGCGCGATTTTCGTTGTTGCGCTCAATAATGATTGCAGCGGTTTTAGACAGTGCATTAATGACGTCAATGTCATCGGGTAATGGGGTAAATCGCTCGCGATGAAATAAACAGAAGGTACCCAGTACCGTGCGACTTTCTGCAGATAAAATGGGACGACACCAAAATGATTGAAGTCCTAATGCCTGAGTGGAGAGACTAAAATCACTCGAATCAGTTTGGGCGTTGAAATGAACATTTACCACATCACGAGTTTGACAACACTGTCCTAACGGCGTTAGTTCATCAATTGTAATATTCTTGAAGTACCGCCTAGTTTCTTCTGGCATCGACGGTGCAGCCGCGCTAATGAGTGATAACCCATCTTCAGATACCAAGGATATTCCACTTACAGCTTGAAAATCTGTCACCTTTTCTACTGCATTGACTAAAACGGTCAACACATCTTCTAGTGTAGCGCCAGATAACGCGAGTCTCATGGCGTCTCTTTGAGACTGAGAAATGATCTGTAGCCTGCGCTTCATAGAGAAGTCATGAAACGAAAACCCCACTACACCTGCCGCAACGGGGAAAATGGTGAGCTTGAACCAGGCGTGGTCAATACCAAACCGAATTTCCGTTGTTTTACCGGATTCCTGTTTTATTGCCAGTTCAAACTGCTGAGTAATATTCGGTACTTGCGACTGGGGAAACAAACTAAACACCGAGCTGTCAAAGAGATCAGATTTGTCTAATCCACAGATGGAACGGGCCTGATGGTTAGCGTAAATAACATTGCCTTTAACATCGGCAAATATCACCGCATCAGTTATATTTTCTATAAGAGCTTGAAAGGGGATGTCGTCGGTAAAAGAAGATGAAGCCTTACTTATTGGCTCAGACATAATTCGCTCAAATAATGTAGAAAAAATTATACTAAAGTAGAAATCACTATTTAGCTAACGATTTACGTTAAGCAGTACAAAGCGACTTCTCTAGCGGTGCGGTAAGTGAACTTAAATGATTAAATTTTCGTAACACTTACGCTGTTACAAGTAAAAGCTCTACCAAGATCACTTTCTACCAAGGCTAAGACATGGACAACGCTGGCTCGAATCAAGATAAAGGGAACGGGAAGTATGCTGGGAAGTTCCCCAAAATAGCCCAACAAACCAGACTGCTAAATATTCTTGTGATTTTTGCTGTCATTTATACGTTGTACCTTGCCAAATCTTTACTTGTTCCTCTTTTCTTTTCCGCCTTTGTTGCTCTGCTTTTGAGCCCTCTTGTTGCATTCGCACGCAAGTTATTCATACCTCGTACCCTGTCAGCAGGAGCCCTGATTGTCTTGCTGGTCGCGCCGTTTACATTTTTAGGTATAGAGCTTGCTGAGCCGGCAGAACGCTGGATGCAATCTCTCCCCAAAATTGCTGCCGAGATATCCAAAGAAATTGAAGAGATAAGCAGCAACATCGACGCTTATGCAACGCCTCCAGCTGAACCCGTTGAAAAAGAACGTTCATTCTTTAGCTGGTTTGGTGACGATGAAAAGTCACCTGAACTTTCTCCATCACAAGACAACACAAACTCTGTGACGGACAAAATTAAACAAAGCGGAATAGATATTGGGCTCACACTCTTCAGTAACGCGCCATTTTTACTGGCACAGGTGCTCGCCTGTATCGTTTTAATTTTCTTCTTGTTGGTTTTTGGCCCCAACCTATTCAATGTTTTTGTAAGAGACTTCCCCATAGTTACTAACAAGCGACGAACGCTGGTGTTGGTAGATCAAATTCAACGGGAGCTGTCTTCGTATATCGTCACCATCAGCATCATAAACTCTTGCTTAGGGCTAGCTACAGCAGGCGTGTTTTACTATTTAGGAATAGACGATGCGTTACTTTGGGGAGCGTTGGTTGCGCTGATGAACTTTGTCCCTTACTTGGGTGGTGTGGCGAGCTGCGTGGTATTGCTGGTAGTTGGGCTTGTGCAGTTTGGGCTTACCAGCAGTGCATTTCTGCCTGCGGGTCTGTTTTTAGTATTGAATATTATTGAATCACAACTCATCACGCCTGCGGTGCTAGGAAGAAGTATGCAGCTTAACCCGTTAATAATCATAATTTGGATAGCAATAACGGGTTGGCTATGGGGTGTGGTAGGCGTTTTACTCGCCGTGCCTATTCTAATGTGTTTTAAGATCATACTCGAGAATCTGGGCGTATTTGATCACTGGATTAAACTTCTCGAGTCAAAATAATTTCACTCTTTTCGCCCCATCAACCACGTTGCATGGATAGCAGCGTGTGCGGACTTTTACCTAAAATCTAGGCACAAAGCACGATAGTCCTCTTCAAATAAAAGACGAAATGCATATTTTAAAGGAACATATCCTGCCTTTTTAAAATGAAAATAGTTATCATATTCGTTGTCTTTTGATTTTTGGAGCTCCCATGAATTTGCTTAAAAGTGCCTTGGCCGTGATGATCGGCCTGTCGTGTGCAGGCGCGCCTGTATATGCACAGACAGAAAAAAATAATAATAATGATGACATTGAGCATATTACTGTTGATGCATCTCAGGTTGAATTACGAGATAGCTTTGCAGGAGGCCAAGTATCTCGCGGTGGTCGTGCGGGTATTTTAGGTAATCTCGACATGATGGACTCTCCATTTGCAAGCACCAACTTTACCGCAGACATCATAAGGGAACAGCAAGCAAGAAGTATCGCCGATGTGTTGCAAAACGATCCGGTGGTTCGTGTGGCAAAAGGCTTCGGTAATTTTCAAGAGCTATACGTAATGCGCGGGTTTCCCGTTTATTCTGACGATATGACTTACAACGGATTGTACGGTGTTTTACCTCGCCAATATGTTGCTGCAGAGTTGTCAGAACGCGTTGAGGTTTTCCGTGGTGCCAGTGCATTTCTAAACGGCGCAGCACCGGGAGGAAGCGGCTTAGGTGGTTCGGTAAATATAGTACCTAAGCGCGCGGGCGATGACCCATTAAACCGTGTAACACTTGGATACGAGTCTCAAGGACATTGGTATGGCGCAGCAGATGTTAGCCGCAGATTTGGCGACGACAGTCAAAGTACCGGCGTAAGAGCTAACTTTGTACAACGAGGCGGCGAAACAAGTATCGATAACCAAGATCGTGAATTGAGCGTTGCTGCTATTGGCATTGATCACGATAGCGATAACTTCCGTCTTTCTTTGGATTTGGGCTACCAAGACCATCAGGTTGACTCACCACGCCCTGCAGTCACTCCTGGCAGTGCAATTCCAGAAGCGCCTGACAGCGACACCAATTTTGCCCAAGAGTGGACTTACACTAACGAGCGTCAATTTTTCGGTGCGGTTCGTGGAGAATACGATTTTACCGACAACATCACTGCATGGGCGGCGTATGGTTTCAGATCGGGTGAAGAAGATAATGTGTTTGCTAACCCTAGACAGGCAGAAGCAAATGGCGACTTTTCCGCTTACCGTTTTGATAACGTTAGAAATGATGAAATTCGCTCAGGTGAAGTGGGTCTCAATATCGAATTCAAAACCGCAAGCGTGGGACACACGATCATTACGTCTGCATCAACGTTTTTTCTAGAATCTGAAAATGCCTATGCGTTTTCAGATTTTAGCGGCTTTGCTGGAAATATTTATAACCCGGTAACGGCAACCGTGCCCGATGCTGACTTCTTTATTGGTGGCGACCTTAGCAACCCACTAATCACAGAAAAAACAGACCTTTCTAGTTTTGCTCTTGCAGACATGATTTCGTTTAACGATGGAAAAATTCTCTTAACCCTTGGTGGCCGTGTTCAAAACATTGAAACCCGCACCTTTGATTACAATACAGGTGATGAGTTGTCAGGGTACGACGAATCTCAATTCACGCCGGTTGTGGGCATTGTTTATAAATCGTCAGAACAGGTGTCTTATTACGCCAACTATATCGAGGGGCTGCTTCCTGGTGAGGTAGCGCCTGCATCAAGCGGTGGTGAACCAATTGAAAACGCGGGTGAAGCTTTTGACCCATACAGCGCCGAGCAAATAGAAGTAGGTGTGAAATATGATGCTGGCCAATACGGTGGTTCATTGAGTGTTTTCAACACCTCAAAGCAAAGCTCAATTATTAAAGACAATGTTTTCAGTACCGATGGTGAACAGCAAAACCAAGGGCTTGAGTTAAGCGTATTTGGCATGCCAACTTCAAATTTACGTGTTTTGGGCGGATTCACTTGGCTCGATGCGGAAATGACGAAAACTCAAGACGGTACACTAGATGGCAAAACGGCCATTGGTGTTCCTGATTTACAAGCTAACATTAATATTGAGTGGGATGTTGATGCCCTTCCAGGGCTTACTGTCGATGCACGTGCGGCCTATACATCGAAACAATATGCCAGTGCCGATAATAGCCTTGAAGTCGATGCATCCAATCGTTTCGATTTAGGCGTTCGTTACAGCTTCTTTGCAGGAATGACCGACATCACACTTCGCGCTCGTGTAGATAACGTCTTTGACAATAATTACTGGGCGTCGGTAGGAGGCTTCCCTGGCTCAAACTACCTTGTATTAAGTGAACCTCGGACATTCAGACTGTCTGCTTCATTCAATTTTTAACGGATTAAGTTATGCTGCTGTCAATCGCTGCCTTTTTAGGCAGCGCATTGGCGATAGGTTTGTTTTACCGCGCTTGGCAAAGCACACAGATCGCCTTTAAACGTATATCTAAACTCTCGGCATTGTTGTTAATGCTGGCGAGTTTAAGCCTTTGGGTTACAGAGTACGGCCCTGAATTAGGTACCTGTTACGCAGTGGTCGCTTTCTCGTTACAAGCATGGAGTTGGATTTATCTCGCCCGACAACGAATAAGTAAAGATGTAAAACGCGTCAATTTACCGTTCGCATCTGGATTGACTACCCCGTCTACCTCTATTGCTTTTAACGCCCTTGTAAAACTACTTGGCAGTGTGTTTTTAAGTGCTATTTGCGCCATGTTAGTTACTGTAGTGTGGACAACAGCACTTAGCATGAGCAAAGTGAATCAGATTGCACTTGGAATTTACACCATGCCTCTTTTATGGGGATGTGGCGCATACTGGCTGTGTGCAGACAGTAAACTATGGCGCCCGGTTGGGGTGTTGAGTGTACTTAGCGCGTTAAGTTACTTCTACTTGTATAGTATATAAAATGAGTATTTCTATTTCTCCCAGCGCAAATAAAAGCGCCTTAAAAAGTCACGCTTGGTTAGGACTAGCCGTTAGTGTATTGATGTATTGGGTGTGCTTTTCAGGCACTTTATCTGTTTTCTCTCAAGAACTTCTGCGGTGGGAACAACCCCATATTGCAGATAATCTAGATTACACCCCTGGCAGCATTCAAAATGCTTATGAACGCTTTCTCACAATGAAAGAGGGTCAAACACAGGGAAACATTGTCATTCGCTTGCCTACGCACGATTTGCCACGCGCACGCATTAGTGCAGACGGTGAGTATTGGAATATTTCTCCAACCGGCGAATTAAGTGAACCATCCACAACACCTATTACTGATTTAATCGTTGATTTACACACCGCTCTTCATTTGCCAGAAGACATCGGAATGATGGCCGTCAGTGTATTGGGTGCTATTTTGAGTGCATTGATTATCTCTGGCATTGTTGCTCACAGACGTATTTTTAAAGATGCCTTTCGCTTGCGAACAGGTAACAACGAGCAACTTACACAAGGCGACTTACACAACAGAATGAGCGTGTGGGGCTTGCCTTTTCACTTGATGATTGCACTAACCGGCGTTTATTTTGGTTTAGCATCGTTTTTAACGTCCATTTATGCCGATACCTTATATGAAGGAAACAAGCTTGATCTGTTTGCCGACATTTATGGTTCATCAATTCAGCTTGAACATCAGCCAGCCATTGCGAATATAGAAAAAGCGCTGACCGACATAATGAAAATGGAGCCCAATACCCAGCCCATTTTTGTTACTTTGGAAAACGCGACCAAAGACAATCAGTATATTTTGCTCGGCTCTCAGCACTTGGATAAGCTCATTTATTCAGAACAATACCGCTTTGATGCCAGTGGACAATACATCGATAAAGTCGGTTATTCAGATGGTGATGCTGGCCAACAAGCGATATTTTCTGTATATCGCATACACTTCGGCCACTTTGGTCCAGAAGCAATGAAGATATTCTTCGGATTAATGGGGTTCGCGTTAACCATTATCTCTGTTACCGGCATAAATTTGTGGCTGGCAAAACGCGCTAAGCAAGATGCCTTAAACCAGCTTTGGCTCGGTTTTGTGTGGGGCACGCCTATCGCATTTATTTGGGCTGCATTGTTAGAGTTAACGCTGGCGCTGCCCACAAAACCTGTTTTCTGGGTAACATTGACAGCTATTCTTATCGCTTCACTAATGCAAAAAGTGCTTATGAAAACCCACTTAATGCTGTTGAATTGTCTCGCCACCTTGTTAGTTGTATTGGCAATTACTCACTTTGTTGTTCACTACCCCAGTTCACTAGTGATGAACTCGCTCATTATAGACAGTGCGTTTATCGTTTTTGCCCTATGCGTGTGGCGATACCTGTACTCGCGATTAAAGAAAGGCTGGAACATTTAGCTCAACCAGATGAAGGTGAAGTTTGAGTTTGAGTTTGAGTTTGAGTAAAAATTAGCATTTTTACATAGTCTAAGTCTGAGCATAATTGATATTTAAAAGCCTTCCGTGTGGAAGGCTTTTTGCTTTTGAAGTCTGTTGAGAAACATCGCTGGTACACTTAACCCATTATCATTTAATTCAAGTGGCGACTTAACTGCCAATGATCCAACGATGACAAAGAAGTCTTGTTATCAATGCATCACTTGATTTGCAAAGCATTACCTTTGATAGCGTCACAAACAATGCCAGCACTCTTAGATATCAATACAAATCTTGCCAAAGTGTTTGCCATTAACCTCATATTCAAACGCTTTAGCGAGTTCATCGAGTGAAAAACTTGTTTCAATTACAGGCTTTATTCCGCTCGCCTCTAGGGCATTTACGAAGTCATTTTGATGCTCCCTGCTCCCAACAATAATCCCTTTAAGATTGATCTGCTTTGCCATCAGCGCTGCTGTTGGAACATCTCCTTTCACGCCGGTCAATACGCCAATGAGGACAATATTTCCATTCACACGACACGCATTGATTGACTGTGCTAGGGTAGCGGGCCCACCCACTTCCACGACGTGGTCTACACCTTTTTCTCCGCTCCACGCGTTAACCGCACTCCCCCACTCGGGTTCTGCTTTATAGTTCACGGTGAAATCAGCGCCAAGGGCTTTAGCCTTTGCAAGCTTTTCATCCGAGGAGGAAGTGATAGCCACATATGCCCCCATCGCTTTGGCTATTTGAAGTGCGTATATTGAGACACCACCAGTACCTAGCAACAGCACCTTGTCGCCAGCTTTTAGCTTCCCCTCAACAACTAATGCTCTCCACGCTGTTAACCCTGCCGTTGTAATTGTGGCGGCCTCTGCATGGCTCCATCCTTGTGGAGCTTTAGTAAACCATGTGGCTGGTCGAACGACATATTCTGTTGCGTATCCGTCAAGGCCATCACCAGGCGTTCGACTGAAATCGCTACACCTAGGTTCACCGTTCAGCCAATCCGGAAAAAATGTCGACACAACATGATCGCCCTCCTTGAACTCATCAACGTCCTCACCAACTTGAGTAATGATGCCAGAGCAATCAGACAGAGGTACACGATTCTGCGCCGTAGGAATAGTGCCATTAGCAACGCTAAGGTCATGGTAATTCAATGAACTCGCATGAACACGTACTTTAATTTCTTTACTTCCAACTGTTTGAGGCTCGTCAACGTCTGTCGTCTTTAATCTTTTAAGCCCTTCATCATGGGTTCCAATAACAACTTTTCTCATGTACGGATATCTCTTTTAATTTTGATTAGTAATATACGTAAACGATTCAAATGAGATTACTGAAGGTTTTTATCTGAGATAAATAGTAAATGTAGCTCCTGACTTAAGGGAACATTTTGTACCCATTGTTAATTCCGTCTCTCCCTTTATCTTCAATCGCCTAGCACCGTTTCTAATTGAGCTGTGGTCGGAAGCCCCATTTGTAATTTCACAGCACCAGACTCATCCCTAAAATAAATGGCAGGCGTAGCGGAAAGGCTCAGTCGTCGCATAAGCCTGTGGTTGTCATCAAGCTCCTTTTTCACCTCTGGTGTCGGGTTATTCAAAGGCTTAAGCGGCGCTAATTGACCAGCTTCATGGTTGTGAAGAATCTCACTAGGGTTTTCTGCGCTAAGAATGGCTGCAGATTTTCCATAACTATCAGCCTTCAATATACCGACCAGGATATGCCGAATTTGAACATTACCGGCGTCAACCCACGGTCGGGCCTGCTGCCAAAACTTTTGACAATAAGGGCAGTTCGGATCGGTAAAGGCATAGACAACTCTACTAGCATTAGGGTTACCATCTAAAACCCAACTCGACTCACTCAACTGCTGCCATATTTTTTCGCTTTGCGCACCGTTTATGTAGTTATTTAATTCGTTAGCTCCAACATCTTGTCCGTTTGCGTCGAACATTTTTCCAGCCAACATATACTGACCATCTTCCGTGACATAAACCGTGATTGCATTACCTTTGAAGTCAATGACATAGCCTGTCATTTGGGATGGCGCATCAAAGCGACTTATCACCTCTCCGCCTTGCTTTTCAACGATGCCGAGAGGCTTTGGAAGCTCACTATCAGTGGCGAATGATGAGCTAGAGAAAGCTAACATCCAAGAGACTACTTTTAGCATTCTTATTCCTTGAGGTACTTAATTTACTTGAGAAGAGGACGGAGGTAATGCTGAAGGCTAGCCTCAGACAGCTCACCCATGTGGCGGTCAACTAACTCGCCTTTTGCATTGAAAAATAACGTAGTTGGCAGGCCATATGCGCCAAAGCTTTTTGAGATATTGCCTGCAAAATCAAAGTAAGTATTTTCAAGGTCAACACCTTGGCTCATTAAGAAGCGTTCTGCTTTCGTGGGCGCTTCGCTTTGATTGATAAAAATAAATTTTACGTCTGACTGCGTTTGTTGTGCCCGCGCTAAAACGGGCATTTCGCGGCGACACGGAGGGCACCATGAAGCCCAAAAGTTGATGACGACAGGTTTACCGATATTTAGCTCTAGTGATTGATACTCGCCACTTGAAGTCTGAGCATTGATATTTAGCGGACTAGGAGAGGTATTATATAAGGTTTGAATTACAACTAGTGGAAACAACGCAGCCGCGGTGATAGCCCCAGATTTAAGATAAAACGACATAAGCTGACGATGCTTTTTTGCTCTAACCAAAAGAACCGTTAAGCCCGCAAACCACCCAGAATAGCTGTTGAAACCACCATCTCTAATATTGAGTACGGAAAGCCAGTCTTTTTGATAAATCTCCCACAAATCTATGACGAAGATTAAACGTGCCACAACTAGCCCGGCTGCGATAGACCAGAATATAGTGTCAGTAGCTTCGTTCTTCTGCGTGCTGGCTCTTGCCAAATAGCCGACAAGGCTCCAGAAAATAATTACACCCGCAATAATTAATGCGGTGCTGGTCATCATAGCGAAAGGGCCTAAATTGATCGTATTCACGTTAAATGCACTTAGTAAGTTTAAGCTGGTAAACTAATTACCAAAGATTAATTTAATATTAATGTTCACCCATTAGCTACTACGCATCAAACCGCTTTGTGAAAAACTATGAATATTCTTCTCGTTGAAGACGACCTCGTTATTGCAGACGCAGTATGTGTTTACCTTCAAAGCAAACTCATGCAAGTCACCCACGCCGTCACGTTAAGTGAGGCTAAGCACTATGTATCAATTAACCAGTTTGACGTGTGCTTGTTAGATATCGCACTGCCCGATGGAAGCGGACTGGAAATGTTATCGTTAGTCAGGAAGAAAAAGCTGCCAATGGCGATCATTCTTTTAACGGCAAGAGATGCCATTGAAGATAAGGTGACGGGGCTGAATAAAGGTGCAGATGACTACGTGACAAAGCCTTTTGACTTTGAAGAGTTAATTGCAAGGATTTACAGCGTAACGAGAAGACAAGATCAGCATTTACACGAGATATTGAAGTTTGAAGAGCTTACGTTTGATGCTAAAGCCAAACGCGTAGAAGTGCGCGGCGAGCAGTTATCCTTATCTCCATGTGAGCTGAAACTTCTGTATTTATTCTTATCAAACCCAGGCAGAATTTTAAGTGAAGCACAGCTTAAAGACTACTTATATGGCGTCAACGATGATGTGAATAGCAACGCCTTAAACGTGCATTTGTTTAATCTTAGAAAAAAAGTAGGTAAACATATCATTATCACGGAACGTGGTCTGGGCTACCGCCTCGCTCATCAGCAGGAATAAGAAACATGAGTCTTCGACTAAAGCTCATCGCAATTATTGCTCCTGTATTTTTTGTCTTGTGGCTGACAGCCAGTTATTTCTCTATTACCCAGCTGAAAAGCGAGATAAACCAAGCCATGGATAGCCGCCTTGCCTCCACGGCAAGAATGATGAATAACCTTATGCTGTCCGACCAAAATTCACTGAGCAACTTGGGTCTTTCCCCAAACGGTACGTTCAACGATGCGGGCACCTTAAAAGGACTTGCCTGTAAGATAAGCGCGTTAAATGGTGAAATTATTGCCAATAGCCACCCTCAAGAGCTAACACTACCTAATACGCTACCATCGGGACTTGATACCGTTATTGTTGAAAACATCGAGTGGCGGGTATTTTCTTTAAAAACAGAAAAGCACACCATTTCTATCGCTGAAAAGCTTTCTGAGCGACATGCAATATTTGTCCAGATGGTAATCGTCAGCGCCCTTCCAACACTCATTTCCCTCGTGGTTTCGCTGCTTGTGATCTGGTTTGCCTTAGGAAGAGAGTTGAGGCCGCTTCAGCGACTAAAAGACGCCATCACCAATCGCTCACCAAACGATTTAAATCCAATTCGGTTAAAGCATAACCTGCAAGAAATTACTCCCCTAATTGATAGCCAGAATCAGTTGTTCACCAAGCTTGAAAACGCTATTGAAAGGGAAAAAGCGTTTACCGATAACGCTGCTCATGAATTAAGAACACCTTTGACGGGCATTATTAGTCAACTACAGGTAGCAAAAGTCACGCAAGGAGAAACGCAACAGCGTGCTATTGAGAAGAGTTTATTTAGTGCAAGTCGCTTGCAAAGCTTATTAGAAAATTTGCTGTTGCTGGCAAGAATAGACAAAGCGCCAATTGAGCAGCATGTGCAACCGTGGGAACTATCTAAAGAACTTAATAACCTGCTGACAGAGTTAAGCTGTGAAAATAGCGACATTCAGGTTCATACCAATGCTTCAAAACGGTTATCACACATCCCCGTATTCGCATTCACTATTGTCATGAAAAATCTTATAGATAACGCCCGTCAACACGGTGTTAAAGGCATGCCGATTTCAATAGCCATTGAAGAAGACGACAACGTGTTTGTTATTCGCGTTTCCAATCATGCAACGCTTAATACTGAAACGCTAGCGTACATGAAAAGACGATTTTGGCGTGAAAGTCATTCACAAGGAAACGGGCTTGGATTAGCGATAGTGAACGCACTGGTAGAAGCGCTGAATGGAACATTTAACGTCAATTACGAAGGTGACCAGCTACACGTAATGATCACCTTCCCCACTTCAACAAATACCGAGTAAGGCACACCGAATCTGTAGTTGAGCGAAAGCTTCTTTTTAGCTCAACGAGCCCGTTTAGCCCGTCAAGCCCAAACACAGTTCAGCTACACTTTACTGCTGGGCATGTATTGTAAGCTAGTCGGCGCCAAGGATAGTCACTACCGCCGCGCCACCCAGACCAATGTTATGAGCCAGAGCAAGCTTTGCATTTTCTACCTGTCTCTGCCCTGCTCTGTTAGTTAAATGCCATGATAATTCCACACACTGCGCTATACCCGTCGCCCCTATGGGATGGCCTTTTGACATCAAACCACCTGACGGTCCAACAACGTATTTACCACCATAAGTATTGTCTCGGTCAATGACGAGCTTTTCAGCTTCACCTTCAAGGCACAACCCAAGTGCTTCATAAGTGATAATCTCATTCGTTGTGAAGCAATCGTGCAGCTCTATTACATCTATATCGTGTGGAGAGACCGCTGCAGCCTCGTATGCCTTGTGAGATGCTATTTTTGTCATCTCACTCCCCACCGCTGAAATGGGGTCACGCCAAGAGTCAACAGTATCCGTAGCCATTCCTTGTCCAAGAATAGACACCGCATTTGTTATGCCGTGTTTCTTGGCAAATGTTTCACTACACAACACTACTGCTGCAGCGCCACAGGTAGGTGGACAAGCCATTGTTCGCGTTAAATAGCTATCGAAAATCACCTTGTCTGCTAGCACTTCTTGCACGCTAAGTGGAGAAGTGAACAAAGAAAAAGGGTTGTTGATAGCGTGCTGTCGAGACTTAACCGAAACTTCAGCAAAAAGATTTGGGCTTACACCGAATTTTTCCATGTAGTGCTTACCAGCTGAACCGAACGCTCTCAACGCAATAGGAGCTGGAGGCACATCAAACTCATCATAAACAGGCGTGAAACGGTCAAACGGACTTTCTCTGTCCTGCCAATGACTGCCCAAAGCTCCCGGCTGCATCTCCTCAAAACCAAAAGCTACAGCGCAGTCGACCTCTCCGGAAAGAATTGCCTGTCGGGCAAGATAAATAGCACTGGCTCCGCTTGCACAATTGTTATTTACATTGACAACTGGCACGCCAAGCTGTGCCACGTCGTAAAAAGCGTGTTGACCACAGGTGCTGTCACCATAGATATAAGATGCGAAAACTTGCTGAATATGCTTTTTGTCAATATCTGCATCTTTAAGGGCTGATTCCACGGCATTCGAAGCCATAATGCGATAGGGTAACTGGCTACCTGGCTTAACAAACTTTGTCATGCCGGCACCTATAATTTTAACGTTGTTCATGTCTGTCTCTGTCAATATTTGCCTCGGGCGACGCTGATAATGAGACTTGTACAAATTAAAGCGTATTATTTCGTTCAACCTGCTACCAGCGGCCTTTGCTCAACACGTAAAGAATTGAGCACACGCCCTAAAAGTGCTCGCGATTCTCGTAATAATCTTTGCCGTTTAGGTCTTCAAAAAGTACGGTAATGTCCGTATGTTTTCCTACGAACGGACGAAGCGCTTCATCGATAAGGGTAGCCACCGCGGTTTTGGTATCTTGCCCGCGATCAAACCACAACACTTCTATGAAAGGATAGCCTGATGAGGCTCCACCAGCCGCAACAAACTGACTCGCAATATGCTCTACCGTGAAGTGATCGTTGGGGGTATCAGTGAGCTTCGCAAACTGCTCAACAATGTCCCCTGCGACTTTCTCTAATACAGTTTGCTCAATACCTCTTGCGCGAATATGTGGCATTTTCTTGGTCCTTTTTAAAGCGCTCAAATTGTTGTTTATCATGTCTTTACCGACATCATACCACGCATTTTAAATCGCTAAACTAAGGGCTTTTTTAAGCACGCTTAAAGGCTCCGTATAACATCGACAGATATATTATTTTGGGAATTACGGATAGTTAAACCGATATGGAATCGCGCACCACTACCTCGCGTCATAAGTGAGCGCAGTCTTCTATGAATTTTTTATGGATAGGATGAATCTGATACTCATCTTGTGCTTCAACGCTTTCAAAAAACATAAGCTCAGAGACATCAAAGGAATTATCGATTACATCCCGCTTGAGTGTATTCGCAGGCACGCCTATGTGGAGCGAGTGAACCTGTGGAATGGCGCGCAACGATTGTAAGCCGTCAATAAGCTTTTGCTTATCTTCTGTTGACGTTGTGTCTTTAAGCCAGAAGTAAACCATGTGAAGGATAGGTGGTAACTCAGCGCTAGCACGGGGGGTTGCCTGTGCAGAAGCCGGCAATGCAGATAGTGAAGCTAGCGCTCCTGCGGTTGCTAAAAATTGTCTTCTTTTTGTATCTGTCATTGCCTTCATCCTTTTTTCATAACGGGTAAAAAAACTGAATTTCTACAATGACACTGGACGCGCATTGAAGCAATAAGAACCCGTTGATGAGTCATCTGTCACCTAACATTGCGCAGCGGCATAAATTGCCATCTATTAACAAGGCTTTTGAACTTAATAATTTGCATCTTGGCAAGCAACTTGAAAGACATTTAAAAGAAACGAAATTTAAACACGTAAACAACGAGATTTTGACGCTATGCGCTTACCTACTAAACAGCTTATCAATAAAATCGAGCACTTATCTAACGGCCTAACGCCAGAACAACTGTCGAGTTTCCTAGATATTATTGACGCCATGACGGCACTGGTTGAAGAGGCTGGTGAACTCAAGGACGATAAAAAATCAAAACCCACGCCGACACCTGTAATATCTAGCGCTGTTCACTAGCCTTATAAATTAAGGTTTAAGCAAGCATTGGTTGATTAAAACGGCACATTGAAATACCTTAGCGCGCGTATTATTTTGAAGAAGAGAATCGCGTGCTTTACCTTGTTGCAGTTACTGTCCTATGGGCTTTTTCCTTTTCACTTATTGGTGAGTTTTTGGCGGGCGCAGTAGATAGCTACTTTTCGGTATTAACTCGCATTATTCTCGCTTCGGCTGTATTCCTTCCCTTTCTTAAATTGTCACTGCTAAGTGCTAAACAAAAAGCGATTTTGGCAAGCTTAGGCGCTGTGCAGTTAGGGCTGATGTATATCTTCTTCTATCACGCATTTTTGTTTTTAAGCGTGCCAGAAGTGTTGCTTTTCACCATTTTTACGCCGCTTTATGTCGCCATTTTGAACGACGCCCTGTTTAAGCGGTTTACCCCGTTTTATTTATTGTGCGCACTTATTGCCACCGCAGGTGCAGCCATAATTCGCTTTGATGGCGTGACTGATAACTACTGGTTTGGTTTTGCCATTGTTCAGGGTGCTAATCTTTCCTTTGCACTAGGACAAGTGGGTTATAAAAAGCTGACCTCGACTTTTACAGCTCAAGTACCCTATCACAACGTATTCGCATGGTTTTATTTAGGCGCGTTAGTTGTAGCCTTGCCCGCATTTTTCCTATTCGGCAACCCAAGTCAACTACCGCAAAATACCGAGCAGTGGGGAGTGCTACTGTGGTTGGGTATTGTGGCATCAGGGCTTGGATACTACTTTTGGAACCAGGGGGCGCTGGCCGTTTCTAGTGGTACGTTAGCTATTATGAATAACGCACTTATTCCAGCGGGGCTTGTGGTTAATTTACTGCTTTGGCAAAAAGACACCGACTTTTCTCGCCTGCTTCTTGGTGGTGTCATCATTGCTATTGCACTTTGGATGTCCCATCAACACGCTAAGAAGCAGAAACAGTTATAAGCCTCAAAAAGGCCAAAGCTACACAGGACTATACTCACTCACCATGGTGTAGTCTTTGCGCGGCCCAATGACCTGCCACGTAGTGCGCCACACAGGCCACGCTGTAAAGTCATAGCGCACCACGTAATTATCATCGCCGCACAAGTGCTCAGCGTTTGGGTTGGTCGCACTGAAAGAATGAAAATAACGTTCATCATCGAACAACACTTCAAATAAACCAGTTTGAGGCTGCTGCCAGAAATACCGACGTTCTGCGGGCATTACGCTTTCGTTAGGCGCAGTTACTTCGCCTTTTTCGTAATACGCCAAGCCGCTTTTTTCTTTTTGTACACTGCCTTCCAGCCAGCTGAATTCAGCCTCGCCAGAAAAGGTAAATACATCGCCATTTCGCTGGATGATTTTGCGCGTTAGCGTCCATCGTCCAGCAAAATCGTCCGAGGTATGAGGAGAATTAACTGTCATTGCGCCGTCCTTACCAAAAATAGGTAACAGTGGCAGAATATTGGTCGCCGCGACCCGGCGTTCCTGGGATTTCTTCAAAGCGTTCATCCCACAAATTATCGACTGCCAACACCAGATTTAACCCTTCAATCTGCGCCGGTGAATACGTGAGGGCGACATGAGAAAAGAATGCAGAGTCACTCCCTTTTCTAAGGGCATTGTTTTCTTGTTTTCTCCATTCATTATCCACGCGAATTTCAATCGTATCAGTTGCAAACCACACTACCCCTAGGGTTGCGCGATGCGGCGGATAGTTAAGCGCGTAAAAGCTCGCGTCTACCTCGTCAATTCGGTAGTCTTCAGACTTATCTAAATAGGTATAGCTGGCAACTACATCTGCGCTATCAAAGCGTTTAATGGCAATTACCTCAACACCCAGGGTTTCGATATCAACGGGGTTTGCACTGCGTGCTGAAGTAGCGTCGAAGCTATATGTCCAATCTGTCAGCTCGTTATCCCAGCGATAGAATACAGCGGTATCAACTTTGAAAGACGTTTTATCAAATGACGCCCCAAACTCTAAGTTTTTGCTGACTTCTCGCTGTAACTGGTTGTTACTTCTAAACAGACCCCTTGTGGTGCTGCCGCCTACAGCAGTGTAGCCAGCCACCTGCGTCGCCTCTGCATACGAAAGATAGAGTGTACGCGAGGCATTGCCCCCTGTTTGGGTAAGCCAACTAATATCGCCCACAAAAGACAGTCGGTCGTCGTCGCGATTTGTATCGTCAAACGCCGCACCTAAACGAACGGTAAGCGATTCATTGCTGTTCAACTGAGTTCGATACTCGGGCACTAGGCTTATTTTGTAGTAGTCGCGAGAGGTGAAATTGTTCTCTAGCGTGGTTGATGTGATGTCGTCTGCAGTAAACTGTGCTGCGTAGTTGATACCAAATTCTTGCGATACATGATGAGTACCGGAAAACGCCAATGACTTCACTTTGGTTTCGTGAAACGCCTGAAACGCTTCAGGATTTTCACGTGAGTATACGTAATGGTCGTCATTTTCTCTGTAGTAAGCAGAAACTTCAAAGGTGTTTTTCATGCTCTCTTCGCCGTAGCGCTGTTTGTGATTTAGCATGACCAAACGGGTTTGAATGTCTTCTGTCTCGTTTACATTAAAAGGCGTGTACAAGTTAGGCCAGCCAAAAAACTTTTGCTGAAAGCCATAAAACACGTCGGTTTGTGAGTCATTACTTGCCAGCTGAATACGCCCTGACGCGCGTTCGAAATTATGATCGCCATTAGCAATAGTGCCATCACTTTCAGAGCGAGAATACTCTCCTTCAACGCCAACAGACCAACCGGGTAAATCACTAAGCGCGTGCTTTACTGCACCGTGTACACGCTGCAAATTGAAGTTGTTATTACCTATTCCCACTGACACACTGCCTGCTGTTTGGATGGGACGCCAGCCGTAAGACACCGTACCTACAGAGCTATTTACGCCGTAAAGCGCGTTATCGACGCCCGTGAAAATACTCGGCTTCGTCAACATTTCTGGCGCAATCGGAATTTCAGCGAAATAGTGCCCCGTTTGCGGGTCGATCAGCGTTGCGCTTCCTATGCGAAAACCCGTGTTTTCGAATATACCGCCGCGAATAGTCACGTCAGCCTGCGCTTCTGCCATGTTCCTTGATTGCAAATCGACTCGCGGATCGTATTCTAAGTTAGATATAGGTGAATTAAACGTCCCTACCGGCTTGTTGTTCGCCGTCGCCGCCCCTTCAATCGTAATTTTTTCTACGCCTTTTTCGTTGCTGTCCACGCCAGCGTTAGCGTTTGATGAATCAACACTTTCAGCGGCCATGGCGGCAAAAGGTAAAGTACAAAAGAGCAAAGATAGGGTTGTGTGACGCATTCAGTGTCCTAGTTAAAAATTTAGGTTCAGCCTGCAGGCAAGAGTAATAAAAACGCGAAGTGTATAGCATTAGTAGACCGAGGAAAACGCTGCGCAGGTCAGTTTAGACCAGTAAGTTTATTTTTACTCACAGCTCTGCACATTTCCATTTATCAATATAAACAGCCTGTATGTATCTGTAGCAGCCCGCAATAATCATCAATCTCACCTTATTGTTTGCTTACCTTCCTTGCCAAAAGAAACGAGATAACATAACATTCGCGACCTCTACAAAACCTGCCAAAGACACGTAATACCTTGCTTATGCTTGATCTTAAAAGAAGGGATCTCGCGCTTCATCGATGCACTAGATTTTGCGCCCACCATTGTTAGACAAAACAACTCTGGCGGCATGTTCGATAGCTTTGCGATCCGAGGTTTTTCTGGCGATGAAAATAACCCATCGGGTTATCTAATAAACGGTTTCAACGTGCGTGGCTATAGCGGTAATAGAAGCACGGTTAACGTTCAAACCACAAAGATCAACACGCTCTAGAGTGTGTGACTCACAAAGATCCAAGTACCAACCGAAACAAGCACAATGCCACCAAATGTCTCTGCTCGCTTACCTATCAATGTTCCCATAACACTGCCCAACATAATGCCAATAGTTACCATAGAAAAAGTGGCTATCCCAATTAACGTCGCAGCAATAGCAATGTTCACGTCAATTAGCGCGAGACTTGCACCCACTGCCATTGCGTCGATGCTTGTGCCTAACGCAGTAATACACAACAAAATAAAGGATTGTTTTTGAGACGTCGACTCTTCTTCGGCAGGTTTCAGGCTCTCGAGTACCATATGAATACCTAAACCAGAAAGAATTATTAGCGCAATCCAATGATCCCATGCTTCAACGTATGAAGACGCCGCGCGACCAATGAACCAGCCTATAAATGGAGTTGTTGCCTCTATAAGTCCGAACAAAAGGCCAATTTTGAGGGCAAAACTTAAACGAGGGCGATTGATTTTGACACCTTTGCCTATCGCGGCGGCAAACGCATCTGTTGACATAGCAAAGGCTAGCAAGATAAGAGCGAAGATACTCATAGTTTTAGAACTCCGGTCAGGCTAATTGAGTCCACGACAAATCCGCACGCCTGACCTTTACGCGTGGACTTATCGATGGTCTCGCCAACCAAGAGGTGTTTGTACCATGGTAATGTGACCAATTATGTTGATACAAACTTTTCCATTCGAAACGGAAACAGGCTACTCCCCAACCGAGGGGCCTACGGTAATACAGCCGCTATAAACTAATCAAGTTGATTGCGACAAACTGTCCAACTTGAGATATAAATGACGCCATGTTCACGCTCTTTCGATTGCACGTATTCCAACAGTGGTCATACACACAATTTTATTAAGTGTCGGCAACCAAGTATTTTTTTCCAGCGTTACGCTTTGCGCCTCTCTCCTACTCATGGACTCCCTGAATAAGCCGTTGTCTTAGCGAATTAACGATTTCATTGTTCATCCCTTTCCTCTGCCCGTACAATAGAGGCACTTCTTTGTTGCAGCGCCAGTATTTCCGGCTCGCACGGTGTAATTCGACAACTCATTGCTAAAAGAGACTTTTTTATGAGAATTCTACTTTCCATTGCCTTCGCTACCATTCTTGCAGGCTGCGCTACTCTCTCTCAACTGGCAGTTTACACTGTATCTAATGCCGAGTTAGAACAAGTGCTTGATAGCCAAGTGAGTAAGTTGCAGAAGCAAACGTCACTTGCTGGTATTCCTCTTTATTTAGACGTGGAAGATATGACAGCAACCATAGGCCCAGATGGCAGAGACGTGGTTCAGCTAGGCGCTATTGCCACTGCGCGTATTAGTGCATTTGGGTTGAACTACCCTGCAAAAGTAAGTCTTGCTTTGGAAGGCACGCCTTATTACGACAGTGAAGAAAAAGCGATTTTTGTGCGCTCATTGTCTCTACTTGATAGCACAATTGATGCTGGCGGCTTTAAGGGTAATTTAGCCCCTGTAAGTGGCGAATTCATGCAGCTCATCAATGGCTATTTAGCCAATAACCCTGTTTATCGCCTAGATCCTGCGAACAAAGCGGTAAGCATGCTTTCAACGGTACCTTTACAGCTAACTGTAGAGCAAGGGCAGCTTGCACTTCGACCTAAACAATAATCATTGAAAAAACGTATGAAGTGTCGAGATTGTTAATGGTTAAAGGTGCAAAAGTAACCTGAGCCTCGATGCTCGCAAACAGATTTTCCCATTCAGTGAAATAGGCAGGCATAGTGACAGAACGTATCAAAACACTAGATGAATTCGCAAAGCACGTAGATTACTCTTTGCTGAATACCCTTACCCCAGACCCGCAGTCGACGTGCGATGGTGACGACCATGACCCGCGCCAAGTGTTCTCAGGTCACTATGTGCCAGTTACTCCGACCCCATTAACTGCACCGACGTACGTTGCTCATAGCGAAACGCTGTTTGCCGAATTAGGCTTAGACGATAGCTTGGCAACATCTAAAGATTTCACCCAGCTGTTCTCAGGGGACATGTCGGATGTACCTGCTCCAATGAAGCCCTTCGGCTGGGCAACCGGCTACGCACTTTCTATTTACGGTACGGAGTACACACAGCAGTGCCCGTTTAGAACAGGTAACGGCTACGGCGACGGCAGAGCAATTTCTATCGTTGAAGCAGTATTAAACGGCAAGCGTTGGGAAATGCAGTTAAAAGGTGCGGGTCGCACGCCTTATTGTCGCGGCGCAGACGGGCGCGCCGTATTGCGCTCAAGCGTGCGCGAATTTTTAGTGCAAGAACACATGCATGCGCTTGGCATTCCGACCTCACGTTCGCTGAGCTTGTTTATGTCTGAATCAAACACGGTAGACAGGCCGTGGTATCGCGAAGGGTCTCATTCCTATGAACCTGAAGTGATGGTAGAAAATATAACGGCTATTTCTACCCGCGTGGCGCCCTCCTTTTTGCGCGTAGGCCAAATAGAGCTTTTTGCTAGGCGAGCTCGCTGTAACGAACACAGCGAAGCGTTAAACGAACTAGAAGCCATTGTTAAGCACCTTATTGAGCGAGAGTACTCAAGTGAAATTGACACAACCACGTTGTTTGAAGAGCAATTGGTAACGCTGGCTGCACTATTTCGAGACCGGCTAACGCGTCTTGTTTCTGGTTGGGTTCGCGTCGGTTATTGCCAGGGCAATTTTAATAGCGATAACTGCGCCGCAGGAGGCTTTACGCTGGATTATGGACCATTCGGCTTTTGTGAATTTTTTGAAGCAGACTACCAACCTTGGACAGGCGGCGGTCGTCACTTCTCGTTTTTAAACCAGCCCATTGCTGCGCAAAAGAACTTTGATATGTTCTGTCGCTCACTGATGCCGCTACTTGAAGGCAACAGTGAACAGCTCTCTAAGCTTAACGAGATCAACGACGGTTTTTCTGGCGTGATGGAACGCGCCATGGAGAGTATGTGGGCAACAAAGCTTGGCATTGCCAGCTACAACCACGACTTGCTGATTAAGCTGCTGCAATTAATGCTGCGCACAGGCGTGGACTACAATCTGTTTTTCCGAGAGCTATCGTCAATGCCTGAAGATATGGCGAGCTTGACGAAAAGCTTTTACTACCCGCCTAAAGCAGAGGTCATGACAGAATGGGAAGCATGGCTACAAACGTGGCGTGAGCGCATTGAAAAGGACGCCGAAACACAAGGTGATGTTACAAACGCTATTGCTGCTACCGCAGAGCATATGCGCAAAGCGAACCCTAAATTCACATGGCGCGAATGGTTAATTGTGCCTGCCTATAAAGCCGCAGAGAAAGGTGACTTTACGCCAATTCACGAACTTCAGAAGATACTTACTGCGCCTTATGATGAGCAATCAAAAGAGGTAGAGAATAAGTACTACCAGCTGCGCCCACTTGAATTTTTCAGTGCGGGCGGGGTCGCTCACTACAGCTGCTCTTCGTAACAAAGAGCAGCTTCATTTTAGTTTACTTACAAAGAGTCAATCGATTCGCTAGGCTCAGTAAACCACACCGGGCCATCTTCGGTCATATAAAAGTGATCTTCTAAGCGAATACCGAACTCGTTTGGTACTACGATCATAGGTTCGTTACTAAAACACATACCAGATGCTAGCGGGTGAGGATTGTCTTTCACCAAATAAGGCCATTCGTGAATATCCATGCCTATGCCGTGCCCGGTTCGATGAGGCAAACCTGGTAAGTTATAGTCTGGTCCTAAGCCATCTTTAGCTAAGCTGTCTCGCGCGGCTTTATCCACATCGCCACAGGAAACACCAACTTTTGCAGCGTTAAATGCGGCAAGCTGCGCGCGTTTTTCGCTTTCCCATAATGCTCTTTGCTTATCGGTTGGCTCACCAAAACAATAGGTTCTCGTGATATCAGAGAGATAGCCGTGCACCTTACAGCCAGTATCAATCAATACTAAGTCATTTTTCTTTAAAACTTGAGGGTCTTTAACGCCGTGGGGAAACGAGGTGGCTTTTCCAAAAAGTACAATGCAAAAATAGTTACCAGTGGCCCCCACTTTCTTATGTGCATCGTTAATAAATGCTTCAACTTCAGTAGTAGTAATACCTTCATAAAGCATACTGGCAGTCGCTTTATGCACAGCAAGTGTCATGTCCATAGCGCGTTGAATAAGCGTGAGTTCACTTTCAGATTTGTGCATGCGACAGTGTGCTGTTACCTCAGCACCATTAATAATTTGCCAAGATTGGCCAAGCATCTTATTCAAACCATCTACGATAAAAAACTGGGTCGACTCATCCACCCCCAGCTTATCGCCTCCAGCGGTATTTAGTTTATCTAGCATAGCTATGACAAGCGCATATGGGCTCTCGTGCTCTTGCCAGCCAATTATGTTGCCTTCCACTAATTTGCGTTCGTTTAAAGAGTCGATCTCAAAGGTAGGAGCTAGATATACAACGTCACCCTTTGCAGGCAAAAGCGCACCGACTAAACGCTCACTGGCGTACCACTGCATACCTGTAAAATACGCTAAGTTAGTACCCGCGTTTAAGTAGAGCGCACCAATGCCATTTTCCTGCATATAATGCTGCGCCTTGGCAATTCGGGCTTTGTATTCAGAGAGTTCTATGGGGCGCAGATCGCCTGTCATGTTGGCAAGGCTATCTAAAGCCTGCTGTGGTGTTTTTGTACCTATTATTTTACCCATTTTTTTCGTCCCTACACTGGCGCAAGACTGATTGCCTGTTGGAATGGTCATCAGCCCGCCTTAAATATGAATTTATTAAAACGGGCTCACTGTACAACATTCAATAGAAATGTCGAGATAAGCAGAGATGGCTAGACCTTTTGTACAGCTTGTACAGCGTACCTAAAGATAAACACTCGCTTATGACTCGCTGTGCTTCACAGTGCACTTTTCCACGCAGCCTCTGGTAGCAAGTACAAGCCTCTTTCGCTTTTTGCGCCTTCATTCACGATATAGCCGATACCCGCCGCCATAACGGCCAAAGTTACGTCGAAGGCATTGATGCTGTCACCATAGCCCGCAGTTAAGTTAAACATAGAGCCATCGGCTAGAAGATACAGTGTTTTATCGCCCAGTTTATAGGCATTTACATAAGGCATTGGCTCACTGTGAGTAGCGTTGTTTTTAAGGTAAGGCACATCAATTTCTTGGGCTACATGGCCTACATTTAAAATAAATGTTCCGTCTTTCATGTTGTCTAGATGACTCGAATTCACCACGCCATACGCACCAGTTGCAGTGGCAATAACATCAGCCTGGCTAGCCGCTTCATTTAAATCAACCACTGGCCAGCCGTCGTACTTCGCTTGAAGCGCTCTTGCTGGATCAAGTTCTGCAACTTGAACTTGTGCCCCAAACGCTTTAGCCGAGGCAGCAACGCCCTGCCCTACCAGACCATAACCAATAACAACTACTACTTGTTCGTGCAGGGTTAGATGAGTGGTTTGGAAGAAGGTTTGCCATGCGCTTAAGCCCACCATGTGCCTGTTGTGAAGCCCTTCTTTTACCGGCAAATCATCCCAGTTAAATATTGGATAGTTTGGCGCCATACCATTTAAACGGTTAATGCCAGAGCCCGTTGCTTCTAAGCCCGATACAATGCTCGGTACTGGTTTATTTGCTTTTATATTTTCGTGAAGTCGAGTTGTCAGATCTGCGCCCATTTCACACAAATGGGTAGGCTGCCACGCCAGCGCTTTATCGAATGACTCAGACCAGTCAGCCTCGCTCATATCACGCCATGCATGGGCCGTTGCGCCTTTATCAACAAGGTAAGACACCACGTCATCTTGCACTGTAGTGGGGTTACACGTGGTAAGAAAAATGTCGCATCCTCGTGAAAGTAGCCCTTCAACCAAAGGCGCCATTTTCAAATCTAAATGCATGTTGCAAGCAAGTTTAACGTTCGACAGATCGGGAAGTGATGCAATGGCATTACGAGTGCGCGGCATATGAAGGCTAGCCCACGCCAACTCTGCTTGAAAATCTTGGTACATGAAAAGGATACTCTGAGAAAATGAAAAGCAGAATCATACGTGAGAATGCTGTATTTATAAATCAGCTAGATACTTCCCTTTATTTCTCCTATTGGTTATTTCCTCTTATTCTGAATCTTCCTCCCAAATCACCACTTTGTTTCGACCTTTTGCTTTCGCTAGGTACAAGGCTTGGTCTGACTGTTTAATGAGAACATTTATATCCTCTTCGCCTGGCGAGGTTCCTGCCACACCTATACTTACTGTCACTCGTATGAATTTGTTGATGTCGTGGGTGAAAAGGTGTACGCGGAGATTCTTGGCAATTTGCTTGGCGTAATGCACCCGAGTATGGGGCAAAAATACCAAAAACTCTTCTCCGCCCCAGCGAAAGGTAATGTCAGAGCCCCTAACTTGCCCTTTAATTTCTTCAGCGACTTTTATTGGGCTATTTTTAGCAATATGAGTAACAAGAACACTATATGAATCTAATTCAACAGCCCCCCCAAACCGTGTTACCAGTGAACCCATAACTAACGCGCCCTTTAGTATTTTTTATAAGTGTATTCTGCTGATATTTAGTCAGGATGTCTTCAGCAGTAAGCTGACTACCTTCCTCGTAATACATCCACAGCTTGTCGTTAACTAACTGCATTTTATCTAAAGACGCAGTATTTTTAGCGTAAGCGTGAGAGAGGCCGCCCCACAAGCAATTAACTATTACAAAACCAATAAATAAAAGAAGTGCTTTCATACATCAATTCTTTTGAATAGGGGCTTTTAAACACAGGGCAAGCTTTTGTATCGGCAACCCTTTCTTATATAAATATTAAGTTACGCTTATCAAAACCGTTTGTGAATAGGTTAAATTCATCAATATTCTACAAATGCGTTTTTATGTTGTTTCGTTTCCACATGTAAAGGCTTACGTATCTTTTATGCTTAGTTTTATTACCAGCACGCTGATTCCTGTTTTGATCCTTCTGTTAATGGGATGGCTATTTTTTCGCATTAAATGGCTCAATGAAGGATTTATAGAAGCTGGATCTAAACTGGTATTTAACGTTGCGCTCCCTGCGCTATTATTTTTATCGATAGCGCGAGCAGACTTTTCTAAAGCCGCCAACCTATCGCTGATAGGCGTTGGAGTTATGGGCACGCTCATTGTTTTTGCCGCTCTGATGATTACCTCTCATCTGACCGTACATCCGTACAAAGCCAGAGGTGTGGTTGTACAAGGCGGTTTCAGAGCCAATATGGGCATTATTGGCCTTGCTTATTGTGCCAATACCTATGGGCAAGAAGGGCTTGCTGTAGCCTCGGTCTATATGGGGTGTATTACTATATTGTTTAACGTATTGTCTGTCTTTGTTCTTAATTTTTATCAAGGCACGTCGCGTTCTTTGTTGGGTCAAGTTACTGGCATGGCGAAAAACCCGCTGATTCTTTCTATCGCGGCAGCGCTCCCCTTCTCTTACTTCGAATGGCAATTGCCCACCACCTTGATAAAAACCGGTGAATACTTTGCGCAGCTAACACTGCCACTTGCACTTATTTGTACCGGAGCTTCCCTACAGTTCCGCTCATTCTCCAGTGACTGGTTTAACATTGTGCTTAGCACAACCAGTAAATGCGTGGTTTATCCCACCATATTAGTCGCGTTTGCTTATGCTTTTGGATTTAGAGGTATGGAGCTGGGCATTGTTCTTCTTCTCGCCATTTCACCTACTGCTGCAGCAAGCTATGTCATGGTTAGAAACTTAGGCGGTGATTATCGTTTGGCGGCAAGTATCATCGCAGTGAGCACATTGGCATCTCTGCCTATTACCGCCCTCGCCTTTGGAATATTAAGTAAACTACAGCTGGTGTGATGAAAATACGCCTTTGTTAAGCGCATTTTAAGTTTATAAACAGTGAAGAGTGAAGCTATTGATGTGTTGTTAGACGGTATTGGAAACGAAAAGCGCCGGGTAACTCGACGTTAACCCGGCGAAAAAGGCGTAACAGACGTCGCCCTAATCTGCTTCGATCTCACCCTCTTCAATGGCCACAACGCGACGTGCTTCAACGTAGGTTTTAATAGCCCAAAGTGTCTCTTGGTCTAAGATAGGATCGGTTTGACCTTCAGGAATACCGCCAAGTGCAGGCATGCCTTTCGCCGAGCCAAAACGCAAGCGCTCAACGAACCATTCGTCGTCTTCAAAACTTTCTGGGTCGAGTTCACGAAGGTCTGGGTTTATTCCGCCAGACTGCGCGTGCAAGCCGTGACAACCTGCACAGTTATTTGCATAAGCTGACTCACCAAACTTGATGACCTTCGTTTTGGTTTCTTCATCAAGGCTTCGATATGGGTTTTCAAACACCCAGCCATTTTCAGACTCATCGCCATCAGTGATTGGCGGCATAGCTGAGCTATCTGCTCCTTGAGGGATAACATTTCCATGTGCAAGCACGTGGCCAGACAAGCCAGTCACCACGAGTGCCGCAAACAACATCGATATTTTTGTTTTCATAATTCATACATCCTCAAAAGACTATGAATTAAGTATACGTACGAGGAAATAAGGGGTAACTCTACTTTGGTTTTGAAAGGCTCCTCCTTTGGTAGGAGGCCACAATGATAGCCACTGAAAGCGCAAGCTTTACAATAGCTGCTTCAACGTTAGTGCTAAAGTCAGAGTCGAAATAACGCCCATAAGAATGATGAAGACTTACCTTGCTAACAGGTAAATGAATAGGTGAAGAAAAAAAGGCCAGCGCACCTAGGCGCTGGCCATGTATTAATCACTATATACTGCTCAGCTAAGGTTAGTTTTTTGCCACCTGCTGATAGCGCTTGGGCAACTTAAACGTCCATACGGTGCCGCCTTGGTTGAAGTGCTTCACGCGTTTTGCAACTTCACCGCCCCATAATGGCACTGCGCCGCCCCATCCAGATAGTACAGAGATGTACTGCTCACCATCCATTTCCCATGTCACTGGAGAGCCAACAATACCTGAGCCAGTTTGGAACTTGTAAACCATTTCGCCAGTTTTGTCGTCAAAGGCCATAAGATAACCTTCAGGGTTACCGGTCCAAACCAAACCACCACCTGTAGTTAACACGCCGCCCCAAAGTGGAGAGAAGTTGTTATAGCGCCAAACGGTTTTACCTGTTTTGGGGTCAATCGCTTTAAGTACGCCAATAAAGTCCTCATTCACTGATTTAATGGTGAAACCAGCACCAAGGTACGCTGCACCTTTTTTGTAAGAGGTTGGCTCGTTCCAGATATCCATTTCCCATTCGTTTGAAGGAACATAGAAGAGTTCAGTATCCTTTGAATAGGCCATTGGCATCCAGTTTTTACCACCTAAGAACGCAGGGCGAGCGACAACCTGTGCACCTTGTTTACCATCAGCTGATTGCGCTGGGCTTCCTGGGCGATTTTCGTCAACGTAGATAGGTCGACCTTTTTCATCCAGTCCCTTTGCCCAGTTTAATTTGTCAACGAACGGGAAGCCGCGGATAAAGTCACCGTTCTCGCGATTAAGGACGTAGAAAAAGCCGTTTCTGTCGGCGGTTGCCGCTGCTTTTACTATCTTGCCGTTTTCCTGGTAGTCAAACGAGATAAGCTCGTTTACGCCATCGAAGTCCCAGCCATCGTGTGGTGTGGTTTGGAAGTGCCACACAATTTTTCCTGTATTAGGGTCGATAGCTAAGCGCGACGACGAGAAGTAGTTATCGCCCGGACGTAGGTGAGAGTTCCACGGTGCAGGGTTACCCGTACCGAAGAATAGCAAGCCTGTATCTGAGTCGTAAGTGCCGCCTAGCCACGTTGCTGCACCACCGGTTTTCCATAAATCAGCAGGCCATGTTTTGCCTGGCGCGCCGCCTGAAATACCATTTTCGGTTTTCTTACCGTCTTTCCACAGATACCCCATGTGCCCTTCAACGGTAGGTCTAACCCATAGCTGTTTGCCAGACTTCGCGTCGTAAGCATACACTTTACCGACGATACCGAACTCACCACCGGAAATCCCTGTAATGACTTTTCCGTCAACAACAATAGGCGCCGCAGTAATGGCGTAGCCCGCTCGGTAGTCTTCAACTTTTTTCTTCCAAACGGTTTTGCCCGTGTCTTTATCCAGTGCTACTAGCTTGGCATCCAAGGTGCCAAATATGACCAGATTATCGTAAAGCGCAACACCACGGTTTATTACGTCACAGCAAGGCATAATGCCATCTGGCAAACGCGCCTCATATTGCCATAATTCTTCACCAGTTCTTGCATCGATGGCCCACACACGAGAGTAAGATCCGGTTACATACATCACACCATCTTTTACCATAGGCTGCGATTCTTGACCCCGCTGCTTTTCACCACCTAGTGAGAACGCCCACACAGGACGTACTTCTTCCACTGTATCGCGGTTAATGGCGGTTAGCGGGCTGTAGCGCTGAGCTTTCAAGCCCATTCCATACGTCACTATGTCATCAGTAGTAACGTGGTCATTTTGAATATCTTTGTCGGTGACAACAGCATGGACAGGAGTTAACGCACTTGCACAAACCAGCATAGATAGGGCAAGTTTTTTAATTGGCATATTATTATTCATAACGGTTCCTAGTTGCATGTAGGCCATAAATGGTCTGTTTCAGACTATTCGTTAGGATTAGCATAGCTAGGGGGGATGTCGATGCCTATGCAACAGCGGAGTGATTTGACTCCTCCTTTAGGAGGAGGAATGAAGGGCTATTTTCCCTTTTGATCAATGCCTTTACACTTTCACGTCTTTTTAAAGAAATGCGTTCTTCCAATACTGATAGCAGTGCTTAAGATAATAAAGCTGATGGCCACAGAAGTATTGCCTAAAGTGCTTTCGTTCTGAACGCTATTGTTCAGAGTGCGCTTATTCTGAAAGCTCTTGCCCCGCAAAATAAGGCGGCATCTCATAAATGGTTTTGTATTTCTCAAATAACCGTTGCATATCACCCTCAACCACCATTCGCGTAATTACATCACCAATTTCATAGCCAAGCGCGCGATAATTAGTATGAACAGCAAGTCCTATGTCCCACTTTTGCTTTCCAATAAGCGGAAACGCGTTGCTTGCAAGGCGATATTGCTCATTATCAACAAACTGACTGAGGTAGGATATTTGCGAGCGCAATCCCATTACCGCTTCGACGGTTCCTGCTTTCATCGCGTCAATCGCTTCTGCGTTTGAGCCATAGTGCGATGTTTTTTCTCGCAATCGGCCGCCAAACGCTGACGTTAAGTAAAAGTGGGGAATGCTGTCTATTTCCGCACCAATCGTGTGATACTGAAACATGCCCATGGTTTCCACTTCGGGCAAGGTTTGCGTGTTGTGAATGATTTGCCAGCTTTCACGCTGATAGGGGGCAAACATATGAACGAGCTCATTAACCAACAAGCCCACGTCGTCACGTTTTTGAGAAAAGCTTGGGTCGTAAGGCGCGCGCATCATCACATCGGCCTTAATGCGGTGAATTATATGGCCCTTCCATAGGTAATTTCTGAAATCGTCCTCTGTCGTTTCACCAGGTGTCATCCATATCAGTTCTAGCTCAACACCAAGGGCGCTCGCGATTTCACGGGCGATATCAATATCAATACCTGTGGGGCTGTCGTTTTCAATAAATGAAAATGGAGGATAGTCGGTGTACACCGCAATTCTAATTAAACCGCTGTCTTTAATATCGTCTAACGATCTTGCTTCTCCGAACGCAGAAAGCGCAGAAACCGTTATCAGGCAGAGTAAAGTGAAAATAACTCGAAAAGGTTTAACTAACTGCACAGCTTACCCACTTATTCAATCGAACTTCTTAAGCATACTAAGGGGTTAGCGTGATTTTACTAATGCTACTTTAGCGCCATAGCATTCCTCCTTTAGGAGGATGTTCTTCGGGAAAATTGCCATATACCCTTATGTCAGACAAACAGATATCAGCAAAAGCATGCAGCTGAGCTCGGGGTGGTATATGGCAAAGGGTGTAAAAAGCACGGTTGAAAGACGATTAACCGGTAAGCGTTATCAAAAGTGTGTAGCGTCACTTTTTTGCTGCGTTCTGTTATCGTTTTTAAACAGCGCGCTCGCATTTAATGAAGCGCGATCTTCTCAGGCCCAACAAGCTGCACCTCAGGCCTCTTTTGCCACTATTGTGGTCATTTACATAAAAATTGCGGGCACATCTCCACCAGGCACACCAGATTATTTAAAGTCCCCCAGCAATGAGGGGACAGCTGGCGCAAGTGTGGCGATAGAGGATGCCAATATCACGGGAAAATTTCTTGGTTATCAGTTTGAGTTAACTGAAATCAGTGTGCCTTCTATCGGCGAACTCCAAGCTTCTTTAGCTAAAACACGCCAGCACTCTGCTTCAAGTACTAACACAAATCACAAAGAAATAAGCAGCAATCAGCAAGGCAACATTGCACCTGTTGTACTACTGGATATGCAAAGCAGTGATAAGGTAAAGGCTGCCTCAATTGAGCAGTTGATTACCACTATTCAAAGCACGCTTCCTAATGCCGTATTTTTTAACGTAGCTAATAGCGATGATTTGCTGAGACAAAATTCATGTCGCCTGCCCTTGTTTCATACAATCCCCAGTTATCAGATGAAAGCCGACGCGCTAGCCCAGTGGTTTCGCACTAAGCGAATTGACGAGATATTTGCAGTTTACGGAAAAACCGCTGACGATGCTGCATACCTAGCCGCGTTTAAACGCAGCGCTAAAAAATTTAAGCTTTCACTTGTTGAAACTAAACAGTGGCAGGACAGTTTTGATTTACGCAGGGCTGCCTTTGCTGAAATTCCTCAATTTACGCGAACAAGAGAAACTTATCAGGCTGTTTTTACCGCTGATAGCGCGGCACAATTCGCGTATAGCCTACCCTTTAACACCTATTATCCCGTACCTGTGGTAGGCGCTGCCGGCCTAAAAGCACTAGGTTGGCATTTTACCCACGAACAATGGGGCGCCCGTCAGCTTCAAAGCCGTTTTAACGATACGTTTAACAGACACATGAATGAAGTCGACTTCGCCGCGTATCTTGCGGTAACGGCGGTGGCAAATGCTGCACAGCAAGGAAGCGATTTAACGCAGCGGGGAATACTTAAAACCTTGCTTAGCGATCATTACACGCTAGGTGCCTATAAAGGTCGTCCCCTTTCTATTCGCTCCCACACCCACCAATTTCGTCAGCCTATTGCGCTGGCCCATGAAGACGCACTGGTGACTCATGCGCCCCTTGAAGGCTTTTTGCATCAAACCAACGAACTAGACACATTAGGCGCAACACACACTACCTGTAAGGACAAGTTATGAGCTATCGCTTTGCACTCTTGCTTGGCAGTTTAATGGCAGCCTTTGCCTTAGCACTTCCTCAAGCCTTTGCACTTCCTCAAGCGTATGTCACTAACGAAAAAGACAACACGCTATCTGTCATTGATATGACGACATTTGATGTGGTTGAAACTATCGAGGTTGGAGAGCGACCCCGAGGGTTTATTTTAAGTGCAGACCAGTCCCACGCGTATATCTGTGCCTCTGATGCTGATCGCATTCAAATTATGGATTTGTCTACCCATTCCATAGTGGGCGATCTTCCCTCAGGTGCAGATCCTGAAACCATAGCATTACATCCTAACGGCACCACTATTTACACAGCTAATGAAGACGATGCCCTTCTTACTGTTATCGACATTCCAACGGCTCAGGTCATTTCTCAGATAGATGTGGGCGTAGAGCCTGAGGGGCTGGCTGTGAGTCACGACGGCAGCATGATGGTAGTCACATCAGAAACCACTAACATGGTGCACTGGATAGATACCAAAACGCATGAAAATGTTGCAAATAGCTTAGTTGATGCAAGACCCAGAGATGCTCACTTTACCAAAGATGACAAGTACCTTTGGGTAAGCTCGGAAATAGGTGGCACCGTTAGTATTTTCGATACTGCTACTAAGCAAAAAGTGAAGACCCTTTCCTTTGCGATTAAAGGCGTTTATCGCGACAAGGTTCAGCCAGTGGGTATTGTGCTTATGAAAGATAAGCCCTACGCCTTCGTGGCGCTTGGCCCTGCGAATCGCATAGCGGTCATCAATACCGATACCTTTGAAGTGGAAGACTACATTTTGGTTGGGCGACGAGTGTGGCAACTAGCGTTTAATCAAGATCAGTCTTTATTGCTGACCACTAACGGTGTGAGCGGTGATGTTTCTGTCATCAATACCCACACGTTAAACGTAGAGCATACGGTAAAAGTGGGGCGTTACCCTTGGGGCGTGGCGGTTAAATGGAAATAGCGGTTCAAGCGGTTTCACATCAGTACGGCGGCCACCACGCGCTGGACAATATAAGCCTTTGCCTAAAACCTGGCTTAACCATGCTGCTTGGGCCAAATGGCGCAGGCAAAAGTACCTTATTTGCGCTTATTACGGGCCTTCAAAAACTCACGCAAGGCAGCATTACCTTTGATGGTGCTACACTGTCTCAATCTCGCACAAGTATTATGGCGAAAATGGGCGTGGTATTTCAGCAAAGTACCTTAGATATCGACCTGTCGGTAAAACAAAATTTGTCCTACTTTGCTTCGCTCCACGGCATAACTACCACTTGCGCGCTATCTCATATTCAAGGCCTGCTCGACGAGCTCGATCTTACAACTAAGCTCAACACAAAAATTCGCAACTTAAATGGCGGGCACAGACGTCGGGTCGAGTTAGCTCGCTGCCTTATTCACAAGCCATCCTTGCTGCTATTAGACGAGCCTACCGTTGGCTTAGACATAGAATCCCGTCATCTTATTTTGCGGGTAGTACAAGCACTCGCTCATTCGCAAAACGTAAGTGTACTGTGGGCCACGCATTTATTTGAAGAAGTGAAGCACAACAACAACTTGATAGTCTTATCAAAAGGACGAGTGTTAGCCCACAACCAATGTGAAGCCTTGTTAGCCAAGTATCATCAACAAGATATTGAGCACCTTTGGCAGCATTTGATGCAGGAAGGCTCCTGATGTATTGGCGCTGTTTTGTGGGCGTACTTACCCGAGAGGTGCTGAAGTTCTGGCAGCAACGTACACGCCTGTTAAGTGCATTGGTGCGCCCGCTGCTTTGGCTATTTGTTTTTGCCGCAGGGTTTCGTTCGGCCCTCGGTCTTTCAATGACCGAGCCTTACGAGAGTTATATTTTGTACGAAGAGTACATTGTACCTGGGCTTGCCGCCATGATTGTGCTTTTTAATAGTATGCAAAGTTCACTGTCCATGGTGTACGACAGAGAAATGGGCAGCATGAAAGTACTGCTGTTAAGCCCGGTTCCCCGCCCTTTTCTGCTAGGCAGTAAGCTTATAGCCAACACCTTGGTAAGCGCTATTCAGGTGTACATCTTCTTTGCCTTTGCGCTTTTACTAGATGTACGCCTATCTGCGTTGGGATACGTTTATGCGTTGCCTGTTATTGCACTACTGTCATTGTTTTTAGGTTCGTTAGGATTATTACTAGCAAACTATATTAAGCAGCTAGAGAACTTTGCCGGGGTCATGAATTTTGTCATTTTCCCGTTGTTCTTTCTATCAAGCGCCCTATACCCGCTTTGGAAAATGCGTGAGGCCAGCGAATGGCTGTATCAGATTTGTGCCTTTAACCCCTTTAGTAGTGGCGTAGAATTACTGCGATTTGCGCTCTATGAAAAACTCGAACACAACGCGCTAGCCGTTGTACTTTGTCTTACGGCTATCACTTTTATTTTCGCTGTGAGAAGCTTTCGTCCCAAAGCCTCAAAAGGGCGCTTCTCGTGATAAAAGCAAACCTAACCTGGGCTAATGAAAGCAATAAAGCTGAAACGTTAGACGATAGTGACTGCTTACTTATTTTAACTACGCCCGAGTTATTAGCGAGCCAACTCTTTCACTTTTCAACACCCGCTAAGACATACATTGAGCAGGTTTTTGACGATGAAGGTTTTGCAGGAAATAAAGGCCAATGTGTATTAGTACAAGGCCTTAAGGCGTTTAAAACAAGTTACATCTCAGACACTGAAAACAGCGGAAAAAACAAAATTAGCCAACAATTAGCTGAAGTAAAACGGGTACTGTTTTATGGTGTCGATTTTGCGCTTTTTGAAGCGTCAGATGCACCCAACGTCTCTAGCCGTGCCTCGACTTTATCTAAAACTAATGACCCCTCCATGGTTAACCGCTCAAGCTACGCTAGCGATTCAAACTCCGCGTTTTATTCGAAAAGCACTAGTGACTTGAAGCAAACTAACGCGCCAGCATTTCGCTACTTAGAACAGCAGTTCGATGCATTGTTTAAAAAGCTTAAAAGCTTGTCGGTAACCTTGGAAAAGCTGGCGTTAATGGCGCTTTCTACCACTGAAACAGCAAGCAGTGACCCTGTTAACACCATTGCAAGCCACTCACCATTTCTGAGTGCGCTACTTAGAAGCTATTTCAAGCACGGTTATCACTTTAAGGGCTATAAGACGAATAATCGTTCGGTTTCTAGCAGTCGAGCCCGCGATGGCAACAACAACGCAACTAGTGTTGAAAAAAACGCCGCAACTAATGAAGCAATTAACCAAGCAACTGATATTAGGGGCACGCTGTCTCTTGCATTAGATGCCAAGCATTTTAATAACGCGCAAAAGCGTCTCGTTTCACACACTATCCGCTATGAATCAGCCCTGAATTCCGCGATGACGTGGGCTAAAGATCTCGCCCACATGCCAGCCAACTTATGTACGCCAGATTACCTGGCCGAACAAGCTCAGCATCTGGCGCAAACCTTTAATACGGTGTCTTGCAATATACTCAATGAAAGTGCGCTGAAGCAGTTAGGCATGAACGGGTATTTAGCGGTAAACGCAGGTTCACAGTTCGCTGCCACCATGCCTATTTTTCGCTACACAGCCAAAGGTTTAGAGAATTCACCGCCAGTAGTGTTAATTGGCAAAGGTGTAACCTTTGACAGCGGCGGCATAACGTTAAAACGCAGCCCTGATATGCGCCATATGATTTACGACATGGCAGGCGCTGGCTGTGTATTGGGCGTCATTCAGGCGGTTGCCACACTGGGGTTAAATATAAATATTATTGGTATTGTGGCGAGCGCTGATAATGCGATTGATGGCAAAGCCTATCGCCCGGGTGACATCATTACTATGCACTCAGGAAAAACCGTGGAAGTCATGAGCACCGATGCAGAAGGGCGTATGCTTATGGCCGATGCAATCAGCTACGCGAAACAGTTCTCCCCCTCGGTTATTATTGATATTGCAACCCTAACCGGCGCGACCATTAGCGCACTGGGGCACAAAGCCACTGCACTTTTTAGCAACGCTCCAGCGCTTGAAAGTGCGTTAGTTGAAGCGGGTGAACTGGCTAACGACAGGTGCTGGCCTTTCCCACTTTGGCCAGAATATCAAGACGCCATTACCTCTCAGCACGCGGATATGATGAATACGGGTATAAACTCTCCCGGTGCTATTTCGGCAGGCTGCTTTCTCTCTCGCTTTGCTGACGGCACCCCGTGGGCTCACCTCGATGTGGCAGGAACCGCTTTTACCTACACCAAATCTTTATCGGCAACCGGCCGCCCTATTCCTCTGCTGTTATCTTACTTAAGCAGCTGTGCTATCAAAAATAATCAATAAATCATCAAAATTCATGACAGTTCTCCTCCCTTAGGAGGATATCTGTTAACACATATTCAACATATACTCAGTCATGCGTTTAATCATAAAGAAGAGGAACAATTATGTGGACTAAACCCCAATACACAGAAATGCGCCTTGGTTTTGAAGTAACTCTTTACATCAATAACCGCTAGGCAACGCCCTCTGGGATGATGAACAAAAAGGCTGCCGACGCAGCCTTTTTTTACTTGTAGTATGGAGTTGTTATGCACGTATTGATTCTTGGTGCTGCCGCCGGGGGTGGATTTCCGCAATGGAACTGCCACTGCCCCAATTGTAAGGGTTTACGCGAAGGTAAAATAAAGGCGAAAGGCAGAACACAGTCGAGCATTGCTGTCAGTAGCGATGGTAAAAATTGGGTTCTCATTAATGCCTCCCCCGATTTAAGGGAGCAGATAAATAGCCATCCGCAGCTGTGGCCCGACGCCCATGTTTCTCGCGGCACACGCATAAGCGCAATTGTGCTTACCGACAGTCAAATAGATCATACTACAGGCCTGCTAACATTGCGCGAAGGCTTACCCCTTCCCGTTTATTGTACCGATGTTGTGGCCGAAGACCTAACCACCAGCTTCCCGCTTTTTACCGTATTAAAACACTGGCACGGCGGACTACAACAGCATTCAATTAATACCGATTATCATCAACGCTTTGTACCAAAGGGGGCAGAAGGCCTGACTTTCCAACCCGTGGTATTAGAGTCTAATGCGCCCCCTTACTCGACGTATCGCGACAACATTGTGCCGGGCAACAATATCGGCCTGAAGATAACTGACGACACCACGGGCAACGTGCTTTTTTACGCGCCGGGATGTATGCAGGCAAACGACACAGTAAAACAGGTGATGCGCGAATCTCACTGCGTGCTATTTGACGGTACGCTGTGGGCCAATGAAGAAATGATAGATCACGGCTTTAGCAACAAGCTGGGCACTGATATGGGACACATGCCGGTTAATGGAAAGGGCGGAGCCATTGCGCTGCTAAATGAATTTAACGTTGAGCGTAAAGTACTTATTCATATCAACAACACTAATCGCGTGCTTGACGAAGACTCCAGTGCTTATCACAGCCTGTGTGAGCAAGGCATTGAATTGGCTTACGACGGTATGGAAATTGAGGTGTAGTAATGACAGAACACGCATGGTCTAGACAAGAATTCGAACAAAAACTGAGAGAAAAAGGCGCTTACTACCATATTCATCACCCGTTTCATAAACGCATGAATGAAGGACACTGCAGCGTTGATGAGATTCAGGGTTGGGTGGCCAACCGACTGTATTATCAAATGGCGATACCGGTTAAAGACGCGGCAATTTTAGCGAATTGCGAAGATCAATCGGTACGCAGAACTTGGATCCAACGAATTATCGATCACGATGGACGGGAAGGTGAAGACGGACTGGGCGGCATAGAAGCCTGGTTGCGGTTAGGCGAAGCGGTAGGCTTGAACCGCAGTGAATTACTTGATGAAACCCACCTGTTGCCAGCGGTTAAATTTGCAGTAAATGCCTATGTGAATTTTGCCCGCCGTGCGTCGTGGGAAGAGGCTGCCTGCTCATCGTTAACTGAAATGTTCGCCCCTGAAATACATCAAAGCCGATTAGATACCTGGCCTGGGCACTATACATGGATTGATAGTGAAGGCTTTACCTACTTTCAAATGCGGTTAAGTCAGGCGCGCCGTGATGTAGAGCATGGCCTGCAGATTACCCTTGACCACTTTGTTACCCGACAACAGCAAGAACATGCGCTCAATATACTTCAGTTCAAAATTGATATTTTGTGGAGCATTGCTGATGCCATTTGCTTTGCCTATGAATATAAGAGAAAGCCGTTTGATGGTATTGCCGACCAGCGGGTGTGCCATAAAGGGAGGTTTTAATGATGTCGAATTTACAATCACAAACCGAACACCACTTAGATGCTGATAGCGTCGGTGATGATGACATTGGTTCAAATACCCCGGAAGACAACATTGAAAATAGCAGCAGTCACAACAACGAGGGCTGCGGCACAAGAGACAAAACAGCGTCTTTAAATCCGCTTTTTCGCATGCAGTACGAGAAAGCTCAGGGTTGTTATGTTTTGTTGTTCCCCGAAGGAATGATTAAACTTAATCCTTCTGCGGCAGAAATTCTTAAGCGAGTAGATGGCAGCAATACGGAAAATGCCATTTGTGCTGAGCTTCGCCAGGCGTTCCCTGATGCACCTGAAGATTTAGAAGAAGATGTTCATGCATTTCTGGTTCATGCCGAGCAAAAGAAGTGGATCCGCTATGACGAATAATACAGACGTTGATTTACAAACCGACGTACAAAATAGCATAACGCCTCCGCTGTGGCTCCTAGCCGAAATTACTTATCAGTGCCCATTGCATTGCCCGTATTGCTCCAACCCAGTAAACATGGAAGAAACATTCAATGAGCTCTCTACTGAGCACTGGGAGCGAGTGCTGCGTGAAGCGCGGGAAATGGGCGCCGTGCAATTGGGCTTTTCTGGCGGAGAGCCATTGCTTCGAAAAGACTTGGAGCACTTGGTCGCTTATGCGCGGGCTTTGGGTTTTTACACCAACTTGATCACCTCTGGCATTGGCATGACAGAAAAACGTATTGCCAAACTCAAAGAAGCCGGCCTTGACCACATTCAGCTGAGCTTTCAGGCAGCCAATGCTGAAGTAAACGACTTAATAGGCAACAAGCGTCACTCATTTGAACAAAAACTAAAAATTGCGAAGCTGGTAAAACAATACAACTACCCTATGGTGCTTAACTTCTGTATTACCGCGCAGAACATTCACGAAATAGAAGACGTGATGGCGCTCAGCGAGCAGCTGAACGCTGATTTTGTCGAGCTAGCTACCGTACAGTATTACGGCTGGGCCTATGAAAACAGAGACCATCTGTTACCTACCTTACAGCAGCTACAGGAAGCTGAAGCCGCAGTGAACCGCTACCGAGCGCAGCAAAACGGTAAAGGGCCAACCTTCATATTTGTGTCGCCCGATTACTACGAATCTCGCCCTAAGGCGTGCATGAATGGCTGGGGCACAACGTTTTTAACCGTAACGCCAGATGGCAGTGCCCTTCCGTGTCACAGTGCAAAGATATTGCCCCTTCGTTTTCCTAATGTGAAAGAACGCTCGTTGCACGATATTTGGCACCAAGACTTTAGCTTTAATCATTTCCGTGGCGATAGTTGGATGCCGTCGCCCTGTAGGGACTGCGATGAAAAAGATAAAGACTTTGGCGGCTGCCGGTGTCAGGCCTACCTGCTAACAGGTGATATGTATAAAACGGATCCGGTTTGCAGCAAGTCGCCCGATCACCATTTGATGAAAGGCATTACCGATAAAGCAGGTACTGCACCGTCGAAGGCACTACAGTATCGGAAGGTGGAAAAGCCGATTCCCATTCTAGAAGTAAGCGCTACGAGGTAAGCACTACGAGACAAGTAATACGAAATGAGTGCGCTGCGATAAGTACAAAACAAAAAGAGATACCGTTAAACCGCAATGATAAAAGTGTATGTCTGAATTTCATTTCATTGATGCCGGCTCTGGGTCAAAAGTGCATAGCGTTGTTTTTGCGCTAAAAACCCCTGCAGCAGGCCACACTGGGTTGTCTCACTTAGCTGAGCACATGAGCTTTCGACGCTCTCACCAATACCCAACTGCCCACGAACTTTTTACGGCCAATACACTTCTGCCCGTCACTATTAACGCTACCACACTCGCCGAGTACACCTTCTTTTTCGCTTCGTCTGAAAAAGCGAACGTGCTGCTTGATGCTGTAAATTACCTGTACTGTGGCCTGCTTAACCGGGATTACGGTACCGATGAGGTTATCTTAGAGCGTGACGGGGTTATTTTTAACGAGCTCGCCATGCTAGAGACCAACAGCGACTATGCATTAAACGCCGCTATTCGATTAACCGATACCAATAAAAATGCCTATCAACACGCGGGTGGTTTTACACAAACCATAGGCAGCAACAGCATTCAAGCGCTTCAAGACTACAAACGCCAGTGGTATCAGCCAAGCAATATCACCACGCTGGTTTATAGTAATTCAGCCCACTTTTTTGAGCAGTGCAAGGAGGTTGTTACAGCCGTGAGCGAAGAAATAGCCCTGAGCGCGCAAACAGCCCTGAGCGCAATGAAAGCGCAGAGCGTGGAAACAGCCTTGAGCGCGGAAACAGCCCTGAGCGAGAAAGCAGCCCTGAGCGAGAAAGCAGCTTTGAGCGAAGAATCAACACTGAACAGAAACGCCTCTCTGAGTCAGCACGCATCTCAACGCGAAGACTCACACTCAGACAAAGAAGCCTCTCTTGATGCGCAAATGACAAAAGGCGAAAACGAATCAATAAGGCATGTATTAACCTGGTGGTTTCCTCAGTGCTTTTTAAATGGTTTACTACAGCAAGAAGCAACACTTAGCACCGTAGCAGGCCTTAAAAACACTTTATTTATCGACCCCGAAATCAATCAACAAGGCAATTTTGCAATTCGCCTCGTCACAAACGAAGCGATGAAGGAAGTAGCAAGCGAGCTTTCGATAGAAGCACTTCCAAAGCTTTCACAGAATCTAACACACAAGCTCGTGAGCGATGATTATGATAAAAGGCTGCGACAACTAAAACATGTGGTATCCGCGTGTCTTGCCTCATTTGATATTAGACCTTCAAAGCCAATGCCAGACACTGATAAACACGCAGAGGGTGTGGGGGCGGCTATTCGCTATTTTGCGCAACTAACAGATGCGTTGGATTCGAACAAGTGTACCGCCAAAGATTGTGCCACCAAAAGCGCTTATTTGGCGAGTGCTAATAAGGTATCGCTCTCCTATTTGCGGCCTCTACCTTCACCTGAAAAGTCAATCGCTCGCGAGCGGATTAGAAAGGCACGTAAGGGATTTTCCGCGCAAGCCAGCGCTTCCAATAGCGACCAGTCACTTTTAGTGCCGCGTCTTACCTCTAAATACCGACATTTTATTGCGTTAGAGCACTTGCCTGCACTTCCACGTTTATTGCGGCCACTCGCCAACAAGACCACCAATTTGAAACGCTTTAACGCTGAACACATTGCTTCGCACTTAACGCCGTTTTCCATTCCATCGCCCTCAATAACTCTAGAGTCGGCTTCTCTAAATTCTGATTCTGGTTATTTAGCCTCGCACTGGGTGTATCGCATCGCGTTCTATCAACAGTCAAGACTACAAGCGGTACTTGCACACCACCTTTTCTGGCAACCAAGAACCTCGGGGGAATGCTACGCACTGGGCGCTGCAACCTTTGAAAATAACCTTTTTCTATTTGGTGCCAGCGATACAAATATCACAGAGCGTGAAAACTGGTGTCATAAGGTTTTATCGATTCTCTCGTAGGGAATTCGGGAAAAAACACTGCTACCAATTTATGATACTTCCTCCCACTTAAGGAGGATATTTTTAGGGAATGGTTAAGGCAATACTGAAAGTATAAATAATAACGAAGCAGTCAAGACCATGCCTACGCGAATTTCTACTAAAAGCTCTAGCCAAAACGTTGCACAATCCCCAACACATCAACTTGCCCGTTCACCATTTGCTCTTGCGATTATTGCAAGCGCTGTAACCTATGCGTTTAGCTCTGCTGCAGAAGCTAACGATGCAATGGACCACTACGAGGTTATAGAGGTACAGGGAGCGACACCGCTTAGCGCCAACAGCAATAACTCTGCTGTATTTGGTAACGTTCAGACACTCACTCAAGACGATATTGAAGGGAGCGTCAACCGTTCACTACCGGAGCTACTCAAAACTCAACTGGCAAGCGTGAACCTAAACGATGTTCAAAACAATCCGTTTCAACCCGATCTGCAATACCGCGGGTTTACTGCCTCTCCGCTGCTTGGTCTACCTCAGGGCATTTCGGTGTACTTAAACGGCGGTCGGGTTAATGAAGCGTTTGGCGATACTGTGCATTGGGACCTAATGCCTCTAGATGCTATAGATACCGTTTCTTTGTACTCTGGTTCAAACCCTCTGTTTGGCCAAAACACGCTAGGCGGCGCCCTTGCGCTAAGAACGAAAACAGGGTTTAGCTTCAACGCCAACGAAATAGATTTACAGGCTGGACAATTCGGCCAGAAAGCCGCGTCTGTGGAATCAGGTGGTCATAACGATCACTGGGCGTATTACGTGAACCTGAATCATTATGAGGAAGATGGCTGGCGTGACTATTCGCCATCTGAAGTGCAGCAAGTATTTACATCGCTTGCCTATAAAAGTGACAAAATGCATCTCGACATGAACCTCTTTATGGCCGATAACGAGTTACTCGGCAATGGTGCGTCGCCTATTGAACTGCTGGATATTGAAGGAAGAGAAGCGGTCTACACCCACCCCGATCAGACCAACAACGAACTTACGCACGTTAATATAACCGGTGACTTCGTTTTAACTGACACCTTATCTTTAACCGCCAATATGTTTTATCGCGACACACAAACTCAATCAATCAACGGCGATGACAGTGATTTTGGTGCCTGCCAGTTCGCTGATGGACGCGTAACACTGTGTGAATTTGAAGATGATGACGACGACGATGATGATGATGATGCTCCGCTTGATAGTGATGATGATGGCGACGACGATGATGACGATGATTTGCCTGTTGTAGGAGAAGGCGACGATATAGAAGCGGTTGAATTTATTGGCTTTGATGACGACACCGCGCTTGCCGAAATATCAGATGTGGACGCAGATGAACTTGATGGAACATACAATACGGGCCGGACAGACGCCAAAGCTACTGGGTTATCTTTTCAGCTAGCAAAACAATATGCCTTAAGCGGCTTCAGTTCAGAGTTAATTGTTGGTGCCAGCTACACCAAAGGAGATGTTAACTACGCCGCTGATACTACATTTGGTATTTTGGAAAACGAATCTGCACAAGACTCACGCACCGTTTTACCCATCGACGGGCTCATAGCACAAGAAGCCAGGGTTAGATTAGATGTAGACACCACCGCATGGTCGCTATTTTTCATGAATAGTACACAGCTCTCTTCAGCCGTATCACTCAATCTTGGTGGACGTTTTAACCGAGACCATATTGTTATGGAAGACCTGATTGATGACGGTGAAGGTTCATTGGACGGCAATCACCGTTTTACCCAATTTAACCCAGCGGTAGGTGTAGACATTACTATTGATGAGCAAAGCCAGTTGAATCTTGCAATCAGCCAGTCTTCAAGAACGCCAAGCCCAGCAGAGTTAAGCTGTGCAGATGAAGACGACCCGTGCCGCTTACCGAACGGTTTTGTGGCCGATCCTCCTCTTGATCAGGTGGTCACCCAAACTATTGAAGCGAACTACACCACACGCATTGATAACATCGACCTGATGCTAAATGTTTTTCACAGTAGAAGTAAGGACGACATTATCTTCCAACAAGCAGGCTCTGTTGCCTCTCGCGGATACTTTATTAACGTTGATGAAACCCAGCGTCAGGGCGTAGAATTCAGCGTAGGCTCAACGTGGGAAAAACTAACCTACCGGTTAAACTACAACTATCTTAACGCAACCTACGAATCGACATTCACGTCGTTTAGCCCCTTTAACCCTCAGGGTCCAGACAGACTCGTAACACCAGGTGACAAAATTCCAGGCCAGCCAGAGCATCTAGTCAAGCTCTATGCAGATTACGCCTTAACGGATAAAGCGCGTTTGGGGGCAGAAGTTATTTCAGCATCTAGTCAGTACTTTAGGGGCGATGAGGCTAACGAAAACGAAAAGATTGACGGATACGTTATTGCAAACATTTATGCATCGTACCGGTTCAACGACACATTTACCGCATCGCTACGTGTGAATAATGTGTTCGACAAAGACTATGAAACCTTTGGCACGTATGGCGAGGCTGATGAGGTATTAGAAGACATTTATCCCGACGTAGAAGGTGCAGAGTTCGTGGGCCCCGCTCAACCGCGAATGGTCAGTGTAAATCTAAAAGCGAGATTCTGATCAGATAGCAGTTGTTACCACACGCGCTTTTATCCACACAAAAGCTGCTAAAAAATAAAAAAAACGCGACTTACTTTTTCACAGTAGTCGCGTTTTTTATGATTTTTACATTTAATTTTCCCGCTACTAAAGAAGGAGATTAACACGCCTTACGGCCGATGGTTCAAAATTCAATAGAACCTATTATCAATTTACTGGACACCGAAAGTATTAAAACCAGTCAAAAATAAAAACAAAAAGCCACTGTAATTAATCAACACTACCAAAATTGGGACAGTAAAATGAAAAAGAATACATTTACAAAAACCTGTTTATCTATTGCCATTTTAAGCACAGTCAGTAGCCATAGTTTTGCCCAAGACGAGCCCTATTCATGGAATATCTCTGGATGGATAAATGAAGGCTTAACCTATTACGACGACGGTGTGGGTAGTGATGTGGCACAACTTTCAGACAACGGTACAACGCTAGGCAGCCGTATTACGCTTTCAGGAAATTATAAACTGGAAGAACAAGGCATGGACGTGGGCTTTGAGGTCATTATTGAACCTCTTTCAGGCGCACCGAACTACGCCGGTGGTGGCCATCAAACCCCGCTTTTGTTTGCCAATCAGGATAACTTAGACACCTTCAACGGCGGCGACATAGGCCTGTTGGGCAGTAGCCTCTACTTTGGTGGCGACTGGGGTAAAATCACCATTGGTTTACAAAGCCTTCCCACCGATAACATTGCCGTTCTAGCCGATCCTTCTGGCACAATCTGGTCGGGAATTTCTCCATTATTTAGAGCAAATGGCTTCTTTATTCGAGGCGTAGAAGAAGGTTCAACCAATGTCGCGTGGGGTCAATTTGCTCAGTGCTTAGCTACGCCTGGCTTGGGTATTGGTATTGACTGTAACGGCATATATCGCAACGGTGTGCGCTACGATCTCCCTCAAATGGGCAACGTGAGTATTGCAGTAGGTTATGCAAACGACGAAATTTACGATATTGCGGTTAAGTATGCGGCTGAGCACGAAGGCTTCAAAACTAACCTTCATGCAGGTTACTCAGTGAATAAAGATGGCGGTAGCAATGTTGGGGGCAACAGTTCAACTACGCTGCAACTGCAAGCAGGGCTCATGCATATTGAGTCAGGAGTATTTGGGGTAGCCACTTATCAGATGGAAGAAGCTGACGATGCGATTGTTGGGTCGGGTGACGATACAGATGCTTATTACTTTAAAGCAGGCATAAGAAAACAGTTTAATCGCTTTGGTGATTCTGCGTTCTATGCTGAATATGCCAGTTATAACGATCAATACGGCATGGCTCATTTAGATGGCGTTACCGGCTCAGAGCTTAGTCAGTGGGGCGTTGCAGCAGAACAATATTTTGGATCGCGCTTCTTGGTGTACGCGAAATACGAAAATCTAAGTTTAGATATTGATGGTTCAGAATCTGCGCAAGGAATTTATAACAGCGCAGAAGACTTAACCCTAATTCAACTAGGTGGCACTGTGTTCTTTTAATTGAGAATTAAAAATCAGTCATATTTTAACATTGAACTTATATCTAATTACTCTGAAATTTAAAATTACTCGACTCATTTAATTAATGATAAAAAACTGATTAATTTTACACTTAAATAAGAAATTAAACTTAAGCTTAAAGATATGACATAAAAAGCGAGATTCACTCTCGCTTTTCCTATTAAAAAAGGAAAGATCATGAAAAATATATCTCTATTTTCATTACGTTCAGCTCAACCCATTCTGTTAGCCCTACTCTTCATAACGACAGTACATATCGCAGACGCACAGGTCATATTTCAGGAGGACAAAAACAATTTTATTCGCCTTGTTGAAAAGCAAAACGAAACAGACAGTGACATGCGTGCCAACCAGCACCCCTTTACGCTGCAAGAGCAGGATGTATCCGCCATACTTAGCGCTATTCAGGTGGTTAAGAACAAAAATACGTCAACACCGCTTTTTTCCAACGAACAGGTTGCGTTACTTGCCGCCTATCTGCCTGAGGCGCTGCGAACAGCGACTGCTCAGCAAGACGTAATTTTTGCCCTTAGTAAAGAGAAGCGCTATTTGGCAGGCCTTAAAACCCAAACGTATTACGTTGCAGGCAGTATTTTCGTTGCAGACGACCAGCTCAATATTCTTATTGGCGAGTTCGATAAAGTAGCCAATAAAGCCTACGAAATGGCTTATGATCCTACTTCTCAGGGCTTGGTAAAATACGACTTTGATTTTGGTAACCGGAAACAAGCAAAGTTCTCATTCGATTCCCCACTCTCTTTTTCCGCACCTGGTATAGAACTAAAAACGAAAAATCGCTTCGATTGGGTGGTCGCACCGACTCAGCTGGCATTTGAAGCACCTGTAGAAAAGGAAACACTTTCCCCAGCGAATAGGAAAAACACACCCAGTAAGAAAGACGTAGCAGGCTCGGCCCCCTTACCAGCAGAAAACGATATCGTTGCTCGTTTTAAACGGTTAGACGCACTAAAAAAGGCAAACCTAATTAGCGAAACAGAATACGCCGAAAAAAGAAGGCAGTTACTTGACGAGTTATAGAACGAAAGTCCCGTCAGTACTGGTCTTACGTGCTTTTTTATTATAAGCCATTGGTCTTATTAGGCCTGATTTAATGTTATATTAATGTTAACATTGTAAACACGTGAAGTGACTGTTTAGCTTTTAATATTTCGGGGAACTTGGTCACTTTGAAGCGTTTCATTTACGCCATAATTTTGTCTTACTAAAAGGCTTATGTGTGAATAAAACGCCAGCCCAAATAAGTCACAAGGCCAGCGGCAAATGTCGCTTTTTTAGCTGAGGGAAAGACCATGCACCGTATCTTGATAATTGACGACCACCCTATTTTTCGTCACGCAATGATTACCATTTTAGGGAAAAAGTTTCCCGACTCAGAAACCCTCGAAGCCAATTCAATTTCTGAAGCGTTAACGTTGCTAGAGCAAGACGCGAAGTTCGACTTAATCATGCTTGATTTAAATATGCCGGAAACCTGTGGCCTAAACGGACTTTTAGAAGTTCGAAACCAACACCCTAACGTACCTGTAGTGATTATTTCCGCTGAAACGGAAAAGCAAAATATACTGCAAACCATTTCTTATGGTGCCGTTGGCTTTATTTCAAAAAGCAGCAAAATTGAAGAAATAGCCACATCTATCGAGAGTATTTTTGAAGGGAACGTGTGTTTACCATCAGAGATATTGAGAACGCCGTCTACCAGAACACGCATGACCAATGACAACGGTATTTCGCCGGAGCAAATTCGTTCATTAACACGAAAAGAGCTGACCGTACTGAAATATCTAACTCAAGGGTTAGCCAATAAAGTGATTGCCTACGAGCTTAATATTTCTGAAACCACGGTTAAGTCTCACGTCTCATCTATTCTTAAAAAATTAGGCGCCAGCAACCGAGTAAAGGTTGTGGCCAGTGCCGCGAATATCGACTTTAACCAATACGTCTTTAATTAAGACCTGTTGCTCTTTGCTATGCACCGAAGATTAACAGGTCTTAGACACGTTTACTTTTAGCCATTCAAGCTTGAGACTAGCGCCGCCTTAAGCACCGAGGAGTTAACAGGTTTGTGCAGCAGCTGAATGTCGGTGCCTTCAAGTTCATTCGCTAACGCTTTTGAGTGATTAGCGGTGCAAATCATAATGGGCATTGAAGGCGCGATTTTTCTTACGCGTTTCGCAATGTCTAAACCGGTTTCTTCTTCATCTAGGTGGTAATCGACAATAAGCATGTCGCACTCGTCAAAGCTGCCATTATTTACGGCACTGCATTGTTCAAAACCTGAGAAGGTGTCTACTTCCATGTCCCAGTTTGCGAACAACGTTTGCATAGCAATGCGCATATTCGCATCGTTATCAATGTGCCATATATGCTTATCCAAAACGTAATCTGGTAACGATGGCTCCAAAGTATAAAGATAGTCTTGTTCCTGACTCGTATCACACACTTCGGTAATAGGAATGGTCACCGTGAAACATGCGCCTACGCCCTCTTTCGAGCGCACTCGAATATCGTGCTCTAGCAACTTACTCATTTTATCTACAATGTATAATCCCAGACCCAAACTGTAAGAGTAGTTAAAATCGTTTTCTAATCTGGAAAACTCTTTAAAAATAACTTTCTGATCGTCTTCGCTTATACCCACACCTTGATCATAGATGCTAATTTCTAGGTTCTCATTCACCTTTCGTGCTGCCAGTAACACCTTGCCGTTGGCACCGTATTTCATTGCATTTATTAGTAAATTTCGCAATATTCGAGAAAGTAAGTTCACGTCTGTCACCACGAAAGCTTCTTTCAAGCGATAGCGAAAATCTACACTGTAGTCTTTACTGATATGCGTAAACTCTTCGGCTAGCTGCATAAGTAACGGCAATACATTTTCTTGCTGCTTATCGGGCTGTAACACCCCAGCGTCCAGTTTGGATGTTTCAATAAGCGTGCGAATAAGGCCATGTAAATCAGACAGTGAATTATCGAGGGCGGTAACAATGGGGCTGGATGAACTATCCACTTGATCTTTCAATGTTTCGTTGAACAAGATGGCAGCGCTAAGGGGCTGCATAAGATCGTGGCTAATAGCAGCCAAAAATTTGCTCTTTGAATCAATCGCTTCTTGAAGGGCGATGTTGGCGTGATTGAGTTCACGGGTACGCTTTTCTACATTCGATTCTAATTGGTCTTTAGCCGCTTTAAGCTGGAGTTGGCTTTCTACCTGCTGCGACACGTCTGTTGCCAAGACAAAGTGCCCGGTGATATCGCCAGATTCATTGAAATGAGGCAAATAAACTTTCTGTAAAAAGCCAACGTCGCCATGAGCATTTTTTTCTTTGCTTTGAAAGCTCACCACTTCGCCTTGGTTAACACGGCGCAAGTACTGAATAAGATTGGGGTAAACCTCTTTCAGATGGCTTCGATCCATAGGCATATCATTAATGTCTTGCTCACTAACGCCATACCAATCGCGATAACCTTTATTGGTGTATTGAAACTTTTTATCGGTACCAATGTAAGCAATAAGCGCCGGTACATTATCGGTTATCATGCGGATCCAGCTTTCGTTTTGCTTCAGCGTTTCTGCGTAGTGATGCTGCGATGTAACATTGGTGAACGTGCACAGCGTATTGCCGTCGGGCAGTGTAGTGATGTTGCGTTCAACCACCAATTGCTCGTGTATAATCTGGGTACTTGGCCCCACCGGGTTTAGGTTGAGCCCGCTCCAGTGACGGTTATTTTGAAGGGCATAAATATTCTTACTGTTTACCAGTACGTGCTGGGGCACGTTTGACTGGGTCAAAAACGTGTTATTCCAAAACGCAATGCCACCTTCTTTATCAATGAGCAATATTCCAACATCAATATTATCGATAAGGCTTTGCAACAGCTTGTTTTTCTCTTTAATGACTTGCTCGTAACGATTCGATTCAAGCAGTTTTACTTCAGTGATGTCGTTAAACAGAATAACGTTCCCGCCTTCTTGCGTGGGTCGATTGGTCAGCTGATACCATCGCCGGTTCGACAACTGATAGATCATCCTGCCTTCGACATCAGCAGGCAGGGCACGGCGAATAACCCCGGAATGCTTGGCAGCTTGGGTGATATCGTAATAGTTATCGCCAATTTTAGGGGTAATGGAAAGGTCATCCCAAACAGTTTCAAAGTGCCGATTAAAGAAGATGATCCCGCCCAGTCTATCTAGCAACACCATCGCCTGATTGGTGCTTTCAATGGCGTCGTGTAAACGCTGTTTAACCTGATGGGTTTCTTCGTGAGCCCGCACTAGCTCGGCATTTGACTGCTCCAGCTTTTGCAGTACTGACTGTAGCTCCTCTGTTTTCTGACTCACTTTTTCAGAAAGTTGAACCGAATGTTCGAAGGCGCGGTAGCTGTGATGATTAAAACCGCCCTCTTCCATGCGATACATCAGCGCTGCGTTTATTTTCTCAAGCTTTTCGTTTTCACGCCGTTGCTCGTAAAGGGCCTTTTGGAGCGCTTCCACGTCGGTAAATTGATTATTGGGCTGCAAAATACACCCCCGTAAACGTTTGGTTCAAGTGAACCGAGTGAATATGCTCGCCATAGGCATTGAAGCCCGCGACATTGTACCTTTGCTGTAGCCGTCTTATTTCGTGGTCGTTTTTGCCTTGTTGAATTTCGAGCCTTCGCAAAAAGCAATCGCAAGCATAGACAAATTCGGGCTCGCCAAGCTGAGCGCGCAGTTTGTCTAGTTTACTTTCTAATGCTTCAATGCAGTCACCCAGCTGAACAAACGTAAGAATAATGCCAATATCTACCGCGCAGTAAAAGGTAATGGCGTTAGTGGCCAAATCTACTTTTTGAATAGAGCGGATGAAGTACTTGCCACCTACCATCACTGCAAGGGGAAACATGGAAAACACATCAGGCGTTAAGTCTTCAGCTTTCATTCCCAATAAACTGGCGTAATACTGCGCAGCAGGTTCACCGTTTATTTCATACACGGTTCGCGACTCAGGATCGGCGTGGGTGACCACCAGCTTCGATACGGGAGAGTTAATGTGATCAATGGAGAATACGGTGAAGGGCTTTCCCGTGCCAACAAGCAGCAATACTGCAGCGTCTCGATGAAATTCACCGTTGTAAAACACATAGGTGGCTTCAAGCTTTAAATCGTCGCCGGCGCTACCGCCTAAGTGTGGGATATTGCCAAATGCAGTCGCAAAGGTTTCTAGAAAATGTTCCTCATGGCGGGTAAGTCCATCGAGCACAGAAATAACGAAGTGCTGCTCTGTATCGTAACGACGCTCCCTTCCCTGTAAGGCTCGGCGCAAACCACTGGCAATATCGTGGGCTTCATCAAAGTTTACTTCGCCTAAATTAGGCACCAATGCTGTGGCAATAGAAAATTCGTTTTTCAAAAACGCGACGGCCAAAAGTTTTTCTGTTCCGTACCCATTTTTATTAAACTCTCCAGCACTGGTGCAGCCAACAATATTCACGTGCGGAAAACGTGCGGAGATTTCCTTTGCTACGGTGTCTAAGTCAAACAGCGTGCTGGTATGAAAGAGTAATAGCTCTATTTCATCGCACTTAACGTTGGCTAAAATCTCATTGGCCACATCACGGCAGGCTTCTTTAGCACCGTATAAACTAGAATGGTTGTCATCGTTAACCTTGCTATTAGCAGGTTGACTAAGTGCGGACAGGATTGAGGTTTTTGACACGCGTTGGCACCTTTTTCTTTTTATATTTATCGATTTTGCACAAGTCAGGGTTATCTAACGTAACCACACACTCAAGGCACTGAATACATTCAGCATAGTCAATGCTGCCGTCTTGTTCTATAGCATCAATACCACATTTCTTTTGTTTGCACAGCTGACACGGATTACCACAGGCATCTTTACGTGTAAGCAATTTAACTAAAGGGAAACGCCCCAAAATGGCTAGCCCCGCTCCCAACGGACATAAATAGCGGCAGTACACTTTATGAATTTTTAAACTAAGTAGCAGCAATAAAACCGAATACAGTACAAAAGGCCAATATCGAACAAAGTGTAGGGTTATGGACGTTTTGAACGGCTCTATCTCAGCGAGCTTCTCTGCAAGGTTTAGCGAATAGAATGAGCACGCAACAAGCCCTATAAGCAACCCATATTTAATTTTTTGTGCCCGTTTGTGGTGCTGTGGCTTAATTCTAATTTGTTTTATCCTGAGCTTTTCAGCCAGTATTCCCATCATTTCCTGGAGTGCTCCGAAGGGGCAAAGCCAGCCGCAAAATAGTCCCCGCCCAACGATAAACAACGAGACAAATACAAAGCTCCACAAAATAAAAATGACCGGGTCGAGAAGATATACCTCTAAGGAAAATCCGTCGACAATATCCAGTAGCAGCGTGTATATGTTGACAACAGACAGTTGCCCTTGAGCGTAAAAGCCAATAAAAAACAGCACGAACACAAGGGAAAATGCCCGCACTGTATGCACAAACTTGGTGTAAGGCGTCAGCCTTTGCTGGAATGCAAAAAACAACGACAGCGCTACAAGATAAACAACGGTGATGCTTATCGTTAAGGTTCTGTCCCTCCAAATTTTCTGCCACAACGGAATGGGCTTCGCTAACTGAGCCTCAGGATTTTCCATAAATAGTGCACTAGGCAGTGTCACTTTCAAAGGGAACAGATGCTCATCTTGCTCGAAGAAACTCGGCTTAAACGGCACACTAATCGCTATTTCCATTTCTTGGTCAAGTGACAGCCCACCTTTCGATTTTACTCGAAGTACTTTGATCTCGTTGTAGTCGGGCAATGCTTGTGAAAATGCGGGGTCATAGAAGCTATAAAAATCGATATCGCGGATAGCTGTGGGAAAGCCGCCTTGAGATACCCGTAAATGCTCAGGTGTGGTTTGGGGAATAAACTCATCGCTGATAAAACTGAACCCTTTCGTATTCAGTACCATCAGTGCCATTTCTCCTGGATTTAGATTTTCCTGTAACCGAGCAAATTCCTCTTCATCCAGCAGGTTTTTCCCCACAACAGGAAGACTTAAAAACGCATAGTAGTGTTCGGCAATGATGTCACCATCAAGAGCAAACTCGCTTTGAATATCGTCAACCGCCCGAACCACTTCTCTCGAAAGCCCTTCGGTATTTTGCTGAGTAATCTGGTGCTTTTGAATGTAGCCCTTGTCCACCAATTCGCTAAAAGTAAGAGGTTCGTAAAAGTCTGGATTGATAATATTGTTGCTAGGCGCAACAAAGCCATCGAGCTTAGCTCTGGCAACGGCTAATGCAGATGTCACGATGGTATCGTTGATAACCAGCACCGATACGGTGGCTTTCGTAACCCCATCAAAGTAGGTAGCGTCTTTGCCTACATTGCTTTTACCACCAATGATAAAACGTTCTTTGACGCTGTGCCCTTGATATTGAGCAACGAAATCAAACATGGATTTCTCGCCAAGCCCGTGCAAAAAAATCGGCTCGCTATGCTGCTTGACGAAAAGATCGACCACATTGCCTTGTGTGTCTAGCCCAATCACTACATTAACTGGTTTGCCTGAAAAGCCTATGAAGTCGACAAAGTCATTCGACTCAAAAACATATCCGAGTAGTTGCTGAAGCTGATAGACCGGGGTTACCTTGATGTCAGTGTGCATCTCCCCCACGCGTGTAGCATTGGGAAATATTTTGTAAATGTCTTGTGGAATGTCTGTCGCGTCAGACTGCGCCAACACATTGGTGCTGAGAAACAGCAAGAAAATGATTGAGGAAAATGCGATGCGCATAAAAGTAGCGGGCGGCGGTAGGCGCCGCCCTCAGGTTTACTTAGAAGAAACCAAGTGGGTTGATGTCGTAGCTTACCAATAGATTTTTTGTCTGCTGGTAGTGATCTAGCATCATCTTGTGGGTTTCGCGGCCAATGCCCGATTTCTTGTAGCCGCCAAACGCAGCGTGAGCTGGATACAAGTGATAACAGTTCGTCCATACGCGACCTGCTTCAATCGCTCGACCCACGCGGAATGCTACATTCGCATCGCGGCTCCATACACCAGCGCCAAGTCCGAAGCTTGTATTATTGGCAATCTCAATCGCCTCTTCTTCGGTTTTGAAGGTTTGAACAGCGATTACCGGACCAAAAATCTCTTCCTGGAACACACGCATGTGGTTTTCACCCTTCAAGATAGTCGGCTGAATGTAGTAGCCTCCATCAAAGCCAGGTAGCTGCTCTTTCTCACCACCAGTGACAACCTGAGCCCCTTCTGACTTACCGATATCGATGTATTTAAGGATCTTTTCGAACTGCTCATTAGATGCCTGTGCACCTACCATGGTGTCTGTGTCTAGTGGGTTGCCACGTTTGATCTTCTGAATTTTTTCCAACACTTTTTCCATGAATGCATCATAGATGTCTTCGTGAATAATCGCTCGAGAAGGACACGTACATACTTCACCTTGGTTGAAGTATCCAAGCACTAAACCTTCCGCACACTTATCAATAAATTCAGGCTCGTGATTCATGATGTCTGGGAAGAATAAGTTTGGCGACTTGCCGCCAAGCTCAACGGTAGATGGAATAAGGTTTTCAGCAGCACAGCGAAGGATATGTCCGCCAACAGGTGTAGAGCCAGTAAACGCAATTTTTGCGATTCTTGTGCTTGTTGCAAGAGCCTGTCCGGCTTCTGCCCCGAACCCGTTAACGATGTTTAGTACACCCGGTGGTAGTAGGTCTTGGATTAGTTCGGCGAATAATAAGATAGATACTGGCGTTTGTTCTGCTGGCTTTAGCACCACTACGTTACCGGTAACAAGTGCTGGCGCAAGTTTCCATGCAGCCATAAGTAGCGGGAAGTTCCATGGAATAATTTGCCCAACTACACCATAAGGTTCATGGAAATGATACGCCACCGTGTTTTTATCAATTTCACCGATGGTGCCTTCTTGGCTTCGAATACAGCCTGCGTAATAACGGAAGTGGTCTGCGCACAGCGGGATGTCTGCATTAAGCGTTTCGCGAACGGCTTTACCGTTATCCCATGTTTCCGCAACGGCAAGTAGCTCTAGGTTTTCTTCAATGCGATCGGCAATTTTCAGAAGAATGTTAGAACGCTCAGCTACTGACGTATCTGCCCAGCCCTTTTTCGCAGCGTGAGCGGCATCTAACGCAAGCTCAATGTCTTCAGATGTTGAGCGTGGGATTTGTGCGATGTCGCTGCCGTCTACTGGAGATGTTGCGGTGAAGTACTCACCTTTAACCGGTGCTACCCATTCGCCATTGATAAAATTACCGTAGCTTTCTTTGAAGCTTACGACCGAACCTTCACTACCTGGCTTTGCATAAATCATAAGAAGTACCTTTTGATAACTTTGCGCGTACCACGCGCACTAACTTGGTTTGTTGTGTAGTTTGATAATGGTACTTTTACGTTGTACCTACCATGATGCGATAGACCGATTTGACTCCTACTTTAGGAGGGGAAACCTATGGCTACTTCTCACTCTTCTCGACAAAAGACACCGATTGAGACGCTGAAAGCTCTGCATCACCGATATAACCGTGTTTAGCCGCAATGGCTGAAAACTGGGAGGGCACCGCGTCGAGCTTTCGCTTAATGACTGTGAGCGCGTTAGAGACAGTCTTAGCCGATAGTCCCAACTCATCAGCAATATCGAAGCGGGATTTATTCATTGCTATCGCAATAAATATTTCGAACTCACGTTTTGTTAATTTGGCAGCAATGTCCACATTGGTATCGAGAAGTTGATTGGCTAAATTTACCGCCAGGCCTCGCTCAATATACTTTTGCCCTTTTGCGACGACCTTAATTGCCGAGATCAATATTTCAGGCGAACTACTTTTACTGATGTACCCCATAGCACCGGTCTGCATGGCGCGGTGCAATATGACGCTGTCTTCGAACATACTGAAAAAGATAATTTTTAAATCTGGATGTCGCTTCAAAAAAATCTTGGCTAAAACAAGGCCACTTTCATTTGAAAGGTTTATGTCTAGGATTAAGATCTCAATGTCACTACTGGCTAATAAACGATGGGTTTGCGCGCCGTTTTCAGCATCAAAAATACGGCAATCGGGCATCATCGCATTGAGTAAAGCCTTATATCCTTCACGCACCACAGCGTGGTCGTCGACAATTAGAATATTCATGCGACGTTAGCGCCCATAAGAGGAGGCATTTTTTTAAGGGTAAGGGACAGCGATACAGCAACGCCGCCATCATCGGGTGACGTCACACTGCAATTTGCTCCTATACAACGTGCTCGGCTGCGCATTGAAGACATGCCAATATTTTCTACAATGTGGTTCCCTAATCCCCGACCGTTGTCTTTGACCATCACAGAAACACGGTGAGTATCGCCATAAATTTGAATGCTAACCTTGGTGGCCTTCGCATGCTTAATCACGTTGTTAATGGCTTCTTGAGCAAATCGGTAAAGATGAATATCTCGCTCATTATCTTCTTGATAGCGCTTTAGATTAATTGACACGTCCCACTGCGTATCGGGCTGTGCTACTTCTTGTTCGTACACCAGTCGCTCAAGCGACGACTGAAGAGAGACTCTATCTAAAACAAGCGGGTGTAGGTGAGCAGTGAGTTTTCTAATTGCATCGCTTATTTGATGTGACATCACTTGAACCTTCTGCGCCGACAGTTCAACAACAGATCGCTCTTTTGCGTTAACCAAAATATAGGCGTGGGCTTTTATCGTGGTCAGCAACTGCCCCACATTATCGTGGAGCTCTCTGGCAAGGTAATTACGCTCTTGCTCTTGAAGAAGGGCTAACTGCTTATCTATTTTTATGAGCTGCTTTTCTTTTGATTTAAGTGCATTTTGCAGATGCTTAAATTGGTCTAATACCCTGTTCATTTCGGTGATATCTGAATGTGGCAGGGGCTGTGATTCCTTGCCTTCTCGTAGCTCAGATAACGCGTCAGCGAGCTGATTTAGCGGCACTAACCTTTGCTTAACCGCCACTTTTAACGTAAACAGCAACAGGACAAAAGTTGCGAAAAACAGTCCCGCCACCAAGGCAAAAAAAGTGAGATTCTGGGTGAGTTCAGTAGCATCAAAAGGCGTAACAATAAGATACTGATTTTCCTGAATTGGGATGATAACAGGTGTGAGTGCAGTACGTTCGGTTGTCGGCATCACTGAGGTCTGCTCTGCCTGAAGGCGCCCCGTGAAATAATGGGCGGATAAGTGAGGGCTAGGCTCTACAATCGCTTCGATATCAGCAACAGGGATATTGAGGTTGACCATTTCTCGCACTTGATTAAGCGCGCCCGTCATCTCTTCCTCAATGTTATCTTGTATATGGAAGTAGACCAGACAGGTAAAAACCAAAAAGCAGCCAATGAATACGGCCACTATAGCTGTAGATATTTTCGTAAAACCTGACATAACCGCCCCTGCAAGCCTTTTATTACAGGGTTATGCTATACAGGCTGTGTTAAAAAGCACATCCTGCATTAGAGGTGAATTCATCCTACCAAGGTAGGATGAATTAAATTTTAAAGATGTGTTTCTTGGTAAGAATGTAGACTGTTTTACACTTATTGGTAGGTCTGTTTCTGTGTGCTACTAGCTTCCCAGTCGACTGCTGAATTGGCCGACTGCATCAACGACTTCTTTTGCACCGTCTTGAATTTGTTCGATAACTTCACCCGCCTCTCTGGCGTAGTTGAGCCCTGATTGCGCCTTTTCATCACCTTCATTAACCAAATTTACTGCGTCGGTGGCCAATGTCTGGTTGTGTTTAACCACATTGATGATTTCTTCTGTGGCTTCGGTTGTACGCGATGCTAACTGACGCACCTCGTCAGCAACTACAGCGAAACCTCGTCCCTGATCGCCAGCACGTGCCGCCTCAATCGCAGCATTTAGAGCAAGTAGGTTGGTTTGCTCGGCAATCGCACTGATACTTCCGATAATCGTGGCAATTTGTTGAGATTGAGCGTCCAACGCGTTAATTCCTTCTTTTGCCCTATCCATTTGTTGCGACAGCGAAGACATTTCAGAAAGCAGTTCGCTAATGACTTCCTTTCCTCGCGCGGCGATTTGATCCGTTGTGTTTGAAGAACGGTAGGCGATATCAGCGGCACTGGACACGGCATTTTCTCGTGCCACCTGCTCAGTAATATCAGTAGCCAGCTTAACCACTTTATACATACGACCGTGAGAATCACAAATCGGGTTATAGGTGGCTTCCAGCCAAATAGTGTTGCCGTGAGCATCGAAACGTTCGAATCTTCCTGCTACGAATTCTCCCTGAGTAAGTCGTTCCCAAAACGTTTTATATTCGCGGGAATTCGCATACTCCGTATCACAGAAGATTCTATGATGCTGACCTTTAATGTCATTAAGGCGGTACTTAACGGCTTTCAGGAAAGCTTCGTTTGCGTCCTGAATATTTCCGTTTAAATCGAATTCAATCACCGCATTTGACTTGTGTAACGCGGCAACTAAATCTTCGTGTTCTTTCGACTTAGCAATGGTTCGCGTAAGGTCATTCAGGTTTACCGAGAATTTGTAAATATTGCCGTTAATGTCAAAAATCGGCTCTACCACACCCCTTAACCACGCTTCCTCGCCGTTTTCACGAAGAAATTCAATCGCCCCCCAGTAATGGACGCGCTGCTCAATTGAATCTTTTAGTTTTTTGAAGTGTGGCGTGTTTCTGGCAATCTCGGGAACAAATTCAAAGAAGCGATGCCCTTTAACTTGAGAAAGTGAGTAACCAAGCTCTCTTTCAAACATCTCGTTGACGGCCTCAATCTCACCGCGCTCGTTAAGACGAAGAAAGATCATGTCTTCGCGCAAGCCGTCACGCACTTGCTTGAGTATGTGTAGCTCCTCGCGAAGCGCTTGATTTTCTTTCACTAAATGTTTATTGAACATAGGGCCTTCCCTGACAGAGAATTACAGTAATATGCCGTATATCGGCAGTAACCAACCTTGCCTTAACGATAAATTGATAAATGCATACAAGGTTAAGCAATCGTCACGCTAAAATGTGCCTGTTCGCCAGGGGGTGCTGTCCTAGTTTTGGTATGTACTATGTAAAGCCTAGACCACATTCAGCCACTTGCATTAAAGCGTGGAGAGTTTTTCGACGCTGCTACGCTATTTTTTACATATTTACCCTGCAAAAGACAGTAGATAAATGTCTAATTTTTTAGTCGAGAAATTTTGAATGGTATTGTGTAACTTTATCTGTAAGCCATTTTGTAAATACCTGAAAGCGTGCTTGAGAATGAGTCTCTTTGTGTGTAGCAAGCCAGAACGTACGCTTAATATGAATCTCGTTTTCAATGAGTCTAACTAAGCCTGGCTGAGTTTCAGCCATAAACTTAGGCAAAATGCCTACCCCCGCGCCATTTACAAGCATTTGATACTGCGCATTAATACTGGTGCTGCGAAGGGCACTTAACTGTGACAGCGCGGTCTCTTCAATGAACTTCAACTGGGGGGCGTAAACCAAATCGGGCACATAGCTCACTAAATTAAACGCGGTGAGGTCTTTTAATGTTCTTGGTTTGTTGTCGCTGATAAGGGACTGATGGGTATAAAGATAAAGGTTATAGTCGGTTAGTTTCTGTGTAACCAGTAAGCCTTTACTAGGTTTTTCAAGCAAGATAGCCATATCGGCTTCTCGTTTATTCAGATTTAAAAAGCCGCTGGTAGCAACAAGCTCAATACTTATTCCCGGATACTGCTTTTTGAAATCGGGTAATAACGGCGCCAAAAACCAACTGCCGAAACCTTCCGAAACACTCACCCTTATCGTACCTGCCAAATGCGAGCGTTCATCACCTAATTCATTTTGTGCCTCTAAGAAATAATGTTCTGCTTTTTCGATATACGTGACTAACTCACTACCATGGGTGGTTAGCACATACCCTTTTTTTGTTAGCTCGAACAACTTACAATTTAATGAGTCTTCCAGTTTTTTTACACGACGAATTAATGTTGTAGGGTCTACCTTCAAGCCTTTAGCTGCAATAGCTACACGACCATTTCTTGCCAAACCAAGAAACAAACGCATGTCGTCCCAATTCACTTAAACACCTGCATTTTTACAGCACCATACTGCAAGTATATGTATTGCCTTTGCAAACACAAGGTTTCAATATTGTTAAAAATTACAGGAGCTATGTCATGAGAAAGATTGTTCACTTTATTGCAGGTAAAGATTTTGAGGATAGCAGCGAGAATACCGCGTCGGTATTTGCGCCTAACACCGGTGAAGTACAGGCTGAAGTAAGCTTAGCTAATACTTCAACCTTGGCCTATGCGATTGAAACAGCTCAAGCTGCACAGGTTGAGTGGGCAGCAACAAATCCTCAACGACGCGCTCGTGTTATGTTCAAGTTTAAAGAGTTGGTTGAAGCAAACCGCGATCGCTTAGCGGCACTATTATCAAGCGAGCACGGAAAAGTATTGGTTGATGCGCAAGGTGATATTCAGCGTGGCCTTGAAGTTATCGAGTTTGCCTGTGGTATCCCTCATGCGCAAAAAGGTGAGTATACCGAAGGCGCAGGCCCAGGAATCGATGTGTACTCCATGCGCCAAGCACTTGGTGTAGTGGCAGGTATTACGCCATTTAACTTCCCGGCAATGATCCCAATGTGGATGTTCGGTGTGGCAATTGCCTGCGGTAACGCGTTCATTTTAAAGCCATCAGAGCGCGATCCGTCAGTACCTGTTGAACTGGCAAAGCTTATGATTGAAGCTGGCCTTCCTGCAGGTGTGCTTAACGTTGTACACGGTAACAAAGAAGTGGTCGATGGTATTTTAGACCATCAAACTATTAAGGCAGTGAGCTTTGTAGGCTCTTCTGATATTGCTAACTACGTATACGAGCGTGGCGCGCGTGCTGGTAAGCGCGTTCAAGCCATGGGCGGCGCGAAAAACCACGGCATCGTAATGCCTGATGCTGATTTGGATCAGGTGGTAACCGACTTAGTTGGTGCTGCGTACGGCAGTGCCGGTGAACGCTGTATGGCGCTGCCAGTTGTTGTTCCAGTGGGCGATGAAACCGCTGAAAAACTGAAAGCCAAGCTTATTCCGGCTATTAAAGACATTATGGTAAGTCATAGTGAAGATCCTAACGCTCATTATGGCCCTGTGGTTACTGCTGCTCACAAAGAGCGCGTTGAAGGCTATATCGACCTTTGCATAGAAGAAGGTGCTGAGCTTGTTTACGACGGCAGAACCAGTCAGATCCCAGACGACAGTCAAGGCTACTTCATCGGCCCAACGTTCTTCGACCACGTGACCAAAGACATGCGCTCATACCAAGAGGAGATTTTTGGTCCAGTGCTTCAAATGGTGCGCGCGAAAGATTTCAACGAAGCGGTTAACTTAGCAAGTGATCATCAATACGGTAACGGTGTTGCTATGTACACCCGTAACGGCCATGCTGCGCGCGAATTTGCGCAACGTGTAAACGTGGGCATGGTAGGGATTAATGTACCTATTCCAGTGCCAGTTGCTTACCACACTTTTGGGGGCTGGAAGCGCTCTGCATTTGGTGATACCAACCAGCACGGTATGGAAGGGGTGAAATTCTGGACCAAGGTTAAGACCATTACGCAGCGCTGGCCTGATGGCTCAGATACGAACGACAACGCCTTTGTTATTCCAACCATGGGCTAAGTGAGGAGACTATTATGACCACAGTTGCATTTATTGGCCTAGGTAATATGGGCTCAGGGATGGCAGATAACCTAGTTAAGAACGATTACAACGTATTGGCTTTTGACTTAAGCGAAGCGGCACTGTCCAAAGCCAAAGAAGCAGGCTGCACTATTGCGCAAAGTACCGAGCAAGCTGCTGCTGAGGCCGACATCGTTATTACTATGTTACCAGCAGGCAAGCACGTAAAAGATATCTATTCAAATCAGATCTTGGCTTCTGTCCGCGAAGGCACCTTGCTTATTGATTGCTCCACCATCGACGTAGAAACGGCGAAGAGTGTGTCAGAATTAGCTGAGAAAAAAGGCCTTAAAATGCTGGATGCGCCAGTTTCTGGTGGTGTTGCAGCGGCTGCAGGCGGCACACTCACGTTTATGGTGGGTGGCGACGCTGATGCCTTTGACAAAGCCCATGGTGTACTTAGCGCAATGGGCAAAAAAATCGTCCATGCGGGCGGCCATGGTGCGGGGCAAGCAGCAAAGATTTGTAACAACATGTTACTTGGCGCGACCATGATTGCGACGTGTGAAAGCTTCCAGCTGGCACAAAAACTTGGCTTAGATGCGCAAGTGTTCTTCGATATCGCGTCAAATGCCTCGGGACAGACATGGTCAATGACCACCTACTGCCCTGTAAAAGGTGTAGGGCCACAAAGCCCTGCTGATAACGATTTTGCTGGCGGTTTCGCTTCGGCGCTTATGCTCAAAGACTTGGGGCTGGCCATGCAGGGCGCGAAGGGCGTCAACGCGCAAGTACCTATGGGTGAGCTTGCTGCAAAGTGGTTTGAAATGCATTGCGAAGAAGGCAATGCAGGGATGGATTTCTCTTCAATAATCAACCGACTAGCATAAGAGAAAACCAACAGTTCTCCTACGGCTACTTTCCCTCAGAAGAGGTGGCCTTCTTACTGAGCGAGTAAAGGATTTTACTCGCTCTTTTTTATCTTTTCCCTCCTATCCCGCTTGTTTTTGCGCTGTTGTTACCTCGCAAGCTCCCTTACCAAGCGGAATTGTTCCTTTGTTATTTGGTGTTCCCTTTTCATCATCCAGAAGCCATTTTTAGGTGGCTATTCGTTCTCACTCACATGGTCAAAACGAGCCAATTCGGCGTTCGGTCTACATCTTGCAGTCCCATATTTAGCCTAAGAAATTTACACTGCATTAAAGGGCTAAATTTTATACACCCTTATGCAAAGCGATACTTTTATAACCGTGAAAATATTATACGTTTTAATGACTTACTTAATTCACTAAGCAATTTCACTAAACACATTGGTTCTCTATATCGCTCACTTAGAGCGCGCTTTGAGAAGCAGAGTGTCGCTAATTTCTAACGTTCAATTTCCTAAATTCAGTAAGTAAAAATAAAAGGAACACACTATGAAAAAGCGTATTGTTGCCGCTTCGACGGCAATTGTAGCTATTGGTTGTATTTTCGCCTTTATCGATACAGCCCCCTCGGGCAAAAAAGAGGTAGCAGCGGCGAATGCTGAGACAAAACCTGTTGGTAAAGAAAACGCTGTTGAAAGGCAACGAAACGGCAAAGTGTTATCGACAGGTGTCGATAACTTCAAACCAAAAAATGAAGCCGAGCTAAAAGCTCAGGCTACAACTACTACTAACGGTAAATCAGAGAAAGACACCATCGTCTGGACAACATCAGAAGATGGCAAAAAGGTACTTGAAGCAGAAGGCTATATTCCCGCTGACGTAACCGATGAAGCTTACATTGAGCTTGATCGTGAAGAATTAATGACGGTAGAAGTTGGCGAGTATCTCGATTTATACATCCCACAGTTCGGCGGCAGTTACACCGGTGAAGTTGACCACGTTGTCACTCATCCAAACGGCGATCGTACCGTAGAGGCCCACATCCCAGGTGCGGGTTCTCTCTACGCCGCCGTTATAACGCTTGGCGAAAACGCCACCTACGGAAACTTAGCCACGCCTCGCGACGTGTTCGTGCTTGAAGGCAATGATAAATACGCGTGGATCGCACCAAAGTCTTCAATGATGCAAAACCACATCGAACGTGAACCCGACAGCGAACGCCCGCTTAGCGACGACAACGCTGAAGAAGTCTTTGATCTCGGCCAAAACTAATCCCCTAGTGCCTGTTGAGCTTCACAGGAAATTCAACAAGCTCAAATAAAACAACAAGAAGGAAATAAAAATGAAACACACATTTAAGTGTTTAACGGCAATGGCAGTTTCACTGCTTTGTGCAACATCAGTAACAGCAGCCACCATCGATGTAATGGTGCTTTACACCCAACCTGCTGCAAACAATGTGTCTAATATCGACACTAAAATTAACCAATACATCTCACACGCCAACCGTGTTTATCAAAATAATGCGGTAGATCTACAGTTGCGTTTAGTGGGCGCTCAGTCATCTGCTGCTACATCTAGCGACCTTCAACCTACCGAAAGTGCGCTAGACTTGTTAACTGATAGCAGTGGTGTGCAAAACGCACGATCTTCAAACGGCGCAGACATGGTTGTGCTTTTAGGTAATCGTGAAAACATTTATGAAGGCGGTCAGCTAGTGGGTTACGTGTGCGGCATTGGCTGGGTAGGTCAAGGCAACAACGGTACACTGTATTCTAGCTCGCAAAGCCGCATGTACAGCATTAGCGCCGTTGATTGCGGTCTGTCCACATTTGTTCATGAACTCGGTCACAACATGGGCTTAGGCCACTCTGTTCGCCAAGGTTCAGTAGGCGGTGTATATAATGATGGTATCGGTCACGGCGTTGATAATAACTTCTCAACTATCATGGCCTATCCTCAGGCATTCGGTAGTGCCACCCAGCTAGACTATTTCTCTGACCCTTACTGGTCAGGCTGTAATGGCCAAGCCTGTGGCGTTGAAAACGAATCTAATGCTTACCGCGCAGTAAATGCGGTTATTAACCAAATTGCTAACTACTTCTAAGTAAGTAATTAATTAGGGGATAAATAAGGGAAAGCAGCCTTGCTTTCCCTTCTACCTAACCCCCTGCGGATTGTTTACTCTTTAGGCTGCGTCAACATGTCATCATACGCATCCATTTCCCAAGGCAGTTCGCCTGGGCTGGTATCGAGGAAGTGCAGATAACTTTCGAACTGATCTAAGATGTCCTTAGTAATACTCTCTTTGTCATATCCGTAAATATCGTAAGCTTGCCCTCCGCGGCGAAGGAACACTTCAGCGCGAAAATATTTTTCCGACTCGTCTTCTTCTGAACGCAGCTCTGCGTAGCTAAACCCTGGCACTAAATATTCAGTCATACGAATATCGTAGATAAAGTCCATGTGATCGTGACGCTCAACAGTGAAGGTGGCCCTTCCCGTTTCCTCATCAAGCTTAACAAACGCCTCCCACTCTCGCGCTTTCAAAGCAGCCTGTACGTCTTTCATCGCTGCAATCACAGTTTTATCAATAAACTCATGCACCTCATTTCGGCTTGGGTAATCTACCATTGCTGCGAGTCGGCCTTTTAGGCTAGTCGAGCGACCGTGGTTTCTATTAAGCGTATTCGCCTTCAAACTGTTGTTTCGGTAGCCTTCAATGACTAGCGCACGCCATAGACCTGCTACAGACGCTAGCATAATGAAGGCGAATGGTAAGGCGCTCGCAATGGTCATCGTTTGCAGGGCATTCAGCCCGCCAGCCAACAGCAACACTGCAGCAACGGTTCCTTCCAGACACGCCCAGAAGATACGCTGCCAAACCGGGCTTTCTTCTTTACCACCAGAAGCAAGAGAATCGATAACCAACGACCCAGAATCTGATGACGTCACGAAGAACGTAATGATCAATAACACGGTCAAGCCTGACATGATTGACGCGCCAGGTAGCAAATCATAAAGTTTGAACAACGCAACCGCTTCGTTTTCCTGCACATCGCTAATGAGTGTGGTAACACCTTGGTTCATAATGGCATTTAGCGCGGTGTCGCCAAACACGGAAAACCAAAGGAAAGTGAACATGGTAGGCACAAGCATTACACCAAAAACAAACTGCCTAATGGTTCTGCCTCGACTTATTTTGGCGATAAACATGCCTACAAACGGCGCCCAAGCGATGGTCCAGCCAAAAATAAACAGCGTCCAGTTCCCAATCCAATCGCTGCGACTGTAGGCCTGAAGATTAAAGGTACGTTCAATGATGCCGTTGATATAACTTCCTGTGTTCTGTAAAAAGGTTTCTAAAATATGAACCGTTTCTCCGAAGATAAAAACGGTACTCATAAGCGATACAGCCAGAACCATATTAAGAATTGATAGCCTTTTAATGCCCTTATCCATGCCCGCGATAACCGATATTGTTGCGGCCATGGTTACGATAGCAATGGTGCCTACCTGCACCATGATATCAATGGGGATATCGCCAGAAAGATAGTTAAGCCCCGCATTGATCTGTGTAACGGATAGTCCGAGTGTAGTGGCGATACCAAATAATGTACCGAGAATGGCGAATACATCTACCGCATGACCCATAGGGCCATAAATTTTATCCCCTATCAGCGGATACAAAGCCGAACGGATAGACAAGGGCAAGCCATGTCGAAAAGCAAAATAGGCAAGAACCAAACCGACTAGCCCGTAGATCGCCCAGATGTGAAAGCCCCAATGAAAAAATGCGATTTGCATGGCTTGTTTCGCCGCATCAACAGTTTCAGCTGCTCCTGCAGGCGGTGAAGAATAGTGTAGAACAGGCTCTGCTACGCCAAAGTAGAGCAGCGCTACGCCGTAGCCTGCTGAGAACAACATAGAAAACCATTCGGGAAAGCTATATTGAGGCTCTGCATGATCGGGCCCCAACTTTATGTTTCCCCAGCTAGATGATGCTACCGATACAATGAATACCAAAAAGATAGCGACCGACAACATGTAAAACCAACCAAAGGTTTCTGTAATCCATGCCAATGTACTATCGAAGGCCTCGCCGGCAAGTTCGGGGTTGCTGATGGTTCCGATCACCAGAAGCAAAATAATGACGACGGCGGGGAGAAATACAGGAAGAAGAATGGTGGAGTTGTTTACTTGGCCTTTCATAGCAAATCCCTTTTCACTGACAGGAAAGTTGAAACCCTGTGTAATGCGAACAAACTTTATATTTTCTACTTGTGAAGGTTTGAATCGGTTCAAGCTTGGTGTAAGCATATAAAGTCGGAACGTTCAGATTCCGACTGCGCTAACTAAGCAATTTCTTCATATAGCGAGCGTTCGTAGTGTTTTATTTATCTATCTTCCAGCGACATTTGAACGCTCTCAAATAACATACTGTTTGCTTGTCTAGGGACATACACTAATTCTGTAATAATTAGTAATTAACATAGTCTCCTTTCCAAAATACACCGCTTTTCGAAAGATATTTGTTTGGGATTAATGTGAATACGTTATCTAAAGTACACGCTGTTGGTTTTGTTGGTGAACAAGAAAATGAAATAGCCTCCCCTCGCAAAGGATTACCAAAGGCGAAAGTTCCCACTAAAAAGTCAGATTTTTCTTCGTTTTATCATATGCATTGGGAGGGATTATGCGCTTTCTTAAGAAAAACCTTTGGTTCAGGTCCTCCAGACCCTGAGGATGTAGCGCAAGACGCGTTTTACCAGCTGGCAAAGATGAAATCTCGCGAGCATATTGAAAACCCTAAGGCGTTTCTATACAAGATTTCAATTAACCTGACACTGCGTTCTTTGAAATCAGATAGATGGATTGCGAACGTTGTACCCGGTAACGACGAGTCGTTTGAATCAGAGTTACTGTCACTATCTGAGCCCGATAAAATTTTGCATTCACAGCAAGCTTTGCAGCAACTAGGGGCTTTGTTTTGCACTTTGTCAGAAAAGCAAAAATACATCGTAAGTGCAAGCCGACTTGAAGGCAAAACCTATCAACAGATTTCTGACGATACTGGATGGAGTATAGCCGATGTATGTCGGCAACTTAACAGTGCACTGGTTATCCTCGCAAGCTCAGTAGATGCAAATGATTGATTGTGCCTTAGGGAAAAACGAACAAAGAGATTGAACGTGAAACAGAATTCAAACGTCACCCATCTTAATGCTGAAAAGTCTATCAATGAACAAGCCATTCATTGGTTTACTTTAATGAACGATGAAGACTTAGCACATCAGTATCAGGAAGCATTTACCAAGTGGTACACCCATTCCCTACGTCATCGCAACGCGTTTAAAACTATTGCTAAAATGTGGGATAAAACAGGTTTTACTGATGACATTATTGCATATGAGACCGAAAAAAATTCAACACTAGAAACAGGCAAATCAACCCAACTCAAATATAAAGACCTGTACAAGAAAGTTGGTGCGCTCGTAGCGTTCGCTGCGACTTTAGTTATTACAGTTATTACTCTACTAAATAAACAGGACCAATCATTTTCTCAACCCAGCCAAGTCTTTGCTTACTCTACGACAACAGCACAGATAAAGAATATTACGTTGCCTGATGGCAGCAAACTCACTCTAGGTCCTACAAGTAGTGTTTCGTATACGGAGCTAGACACAACCCGTTCTATTGAACTGAGTCAAGGAAGAGCATTTTTTGATGTAGTCTCGATGACCAATAAACCTTTCATAGTAAATAGTGGTGTTAATACTATAGAAGTGACAGGCACTGAATTTGAAGTAGATGTAAATAACTTCAAAAAAACCACTCGAGTAAGTGTTGTGGAGGGCAGTGTTAAAGTTTCAGGTAAAGGCGAAGCACCTGTGTTCCTATCTCAAGGAGAACGAGTTTCTGCACCACTAACTGGGGGACCGATGACGAGCATAACGACTTTCTCAGATAAAGAAACACTCGCTTGGATGGACAATAAACTTATTTTTAATAATACCCCTATTACAGAGTTCTTGTATCGAATACAACCTTATGTAGAGCAAACCCTCTCTCTTGAAGGTTTTAGTTCTGATGCTGTTACGATAAACACGATAGTTACCCCTTCCAATGTTCACACACTGCTCGATTCTTTGCCTGCGGCTTATCCACTGGAAATGGTGAGAACAAGTAGCACAATTACATTCACCTATTCTGAAAATTAGCAGTTAGCGGTACTTTTTTGAATGCAAAAGTGCCGCAATCAATTTAGTTACATTCATGAAGGTTTTATGAAACCTGACATAGTTTTGAAAAAGATTTCCTCTCTTTGCCTCTTTGTTCACGACAGTCGACTGCAACACACTTAATTTGAACTCAATCGGCAGTAAACCACTGACCGTACCGGAGAATGTAAAATGACATCGTCGCGTTGTGTAAAGAAACACTTGTTAGCTTTTTCCATTTGTACAGCTTTGTCACTAAATACCGCTGCAATTGCGGCTGCCCAAGAAAGCATAAGCGTTGAACTTGAGCCAGCTCCTTTGGCATCGGCATTAAACCAACTTTCATTCAAGTCGGGCATTGTGATCATCGCACCTGGGCGACTGGTCAATAATATTAAAGCTCCTGCGCTAAATGGGAACTATGAAATAGATGAAGCGCTTGAAAAATTGCTTTTCAATTCTGGGTTAGAGGCCGTCAAGCAAACGAATGGGGCGTTTGTAATAAAGAAACGTGGGCCCCAGATGTCTCTTACCCCAAAGGACACTGCTGTCAATGGAGCACCTATCGACGAAATAGTAGTTTCAGCTACAAAACGTGACACCAACCTAATGGATGTATCGGCGGCTGTTTCTGTCTTGAATACACAGCAGATTCAAGATGCAGGGGTCACTGATTTCAAAGGATTGGTAGATGCACTGCCGGGCATATCAATTAACTCTGCATTTGGCGGAGCCAACAATAGTTTCATTACAATTCGTGGTATTGGTGGGGCTGATGACTACAAACCAAATGGCAACCCCTCTGTCGCATTACATGTTGATGGTATCTACCAAACGTCTAATGCTTATCTTGGCATGCCTTTGTTCGACTTAGAGCGAATTGAAGTCCTCAAGGGCCCTCAAGGAACACTTTACGGACGTAATACAACAGCAGGAGTCATTAACGCCATCACAAAGCGTCCCACAGATGAATTCGAAGGCTATGCCAGCGTAGAGTATGGAAGTTACGAGTATACGCAGGGTGAAGCTGCATTTGGCGGAAGCGTTTCTGATAATTTAAAGGTACGTATCGCTACGAAATTTGAACAAGGTGGTGGTTACATGGACGGCAAAGGCGCGGGCCTGTTCGCTGGTTATGTGCCAGAAGGTTTTGAGGGGGTAATTCCAGCCGTAACCGATCCGGGAGAGCGAGACGGGTTTGGTGATAAAGACCTATTTGCCTTTCGTGCAACCGGGGTTTATACCTTCCAGGCCAATACTGACTTAACTTTGCGCTACTTTATGAGCTCTGATAATGGCGACACACTTCAATACGATCGTATCGCTTTGGAAAATGAGACAGGCTCTGGTATAAGCAGAAATGCAGGCGAAAACGACGACCCATATGCGTTTTACGCGGATGAGTACTATAGACACACTATAGATATCGAAGGTGTAAACGGAGAATTAGCTCATCAAATAGACACTGATTTGAACGTAAACGTGCTATTTGGCTACCAAGAAAGTGAGCGTAATATGGGGGGAAATGGTGACGGAACCTCATTTCCTCGCTACAAATATGCATTTGATGAAACACTTGACCAGTCCTCTTTAGAAATTCGCTTCAGTGATAGTCAAGGAGGAGACATTGATTGGATCGCAGGTGTCTTCTATGTCAGCGACTCGGTGGACTTCGTAAGCGATTGGACAAGCTTCGCAGTTCGCTCCCAGTACACTTCTCCGTATAGTCAGACTCGAAACAGCTTTGCTACGTTTGCCAACGTTGATTGGTTTGTAAACAACGACCTGAAATTATCTGCGGGCGTTCGTTATACCCAAGATACTGCTAAGTTTTCAGGCTACAACCAAGACTTAGACCCTTGGGGAACTTCTATATATGAGGAAGTATTCAACTCCCCTGGCCTGTTTTCTTGGGACAGAGATTTTGACGACAATAATGTCTCAGGTAAGCTAACCGCCCAATACTACCTTTCTGATAACCTGAATATTTTTGCCTCTATTGGCAACGGATACAGAGCAGGGGGGTTTGATGGTACATCAATATTCTCTTTAGAAGAGACTGAGCCATTTGACTCTGAAACCGTAGACTCATTTGAACTGGGGTTGCGTTATACCGACGAGAGCTTGAGTGCTAGCGTCGACTTATTTGCTTACGATTTTGAAGAAATGCAAGCAACTACTCGACTTTCAAATGACACCAATGGACGAACAAATGTTGGAGCGGCTGAAGTTCGTGGTGCAGAAGCTTCCTTCAACGCCCAGCTGTTAAACAATGGCGAACAACAATTAACGTTCAATTCATCTGTTACCTATCTCGATACAGAAATTACGGAGTTTTCATCTAACCGTGTCGATGATGTGCAAAATACAGTTGGAGACCCGTTACCTGGCTCACCCGAGCTTTCATATTCAATCTCGCTCAATCATAGCATTTTCGTTGCAACTAACCGGTTACTTTCTACTCGTCTGACCTATACCTACCACGACGAAGAAACTAACCGATTGAATGCAGGTGCTGGCAATACGGTGCCTGATTACGGCTTGCTTAATATCAATATGGACCTTGAGTTGGGTAACGGGTTTACCGCATTTGCATATGGTCGAAACATTACTGATGAAGAATATTTTCTAGAACTCAATGCAGGTGCTCGTCTCGTTGGTGCTCCAGCAACATACGGCGTAGGCGTTCGCACTACCTTCTAGTCTAATGCAGGCATCTGCAGGTTGCAGATGTCTGCCCACAAGAGGCATTGATATGAAGCATCTCGTGCTTATACTATTACTTAGTTGCATACCTACTATAGCACTTGCTAGCACACCAATTTGGCAGCAAGCAAGCGAATACCCTGACAGGGTTATACTTAATCCTACCCAACTTCCTAGTGAAAGCTTTTCTGTTAATTGGCGCACGTCGGAAGAAGTTGAAATTACGGTTGCCCAAATTGCACCTGTTACATCAGCCGCCAGATTCGATTTGGGTGCAAAAACCTACAAAGCAGAAACACAGCGCGCTGAATTGCGCAGAGGTAACTCAATACCTTCTAACGTTCATGAGCAATCGAGAGACAATGTTAATCAAGAGAGAGCTCAATATCACTACAACACGCACCTCGCCGACGTTGCATATCACGAAGTTACATTTAAAAACTTAAAACCAAATACGCGTTACGCGTATAGAGTACGAGGAGGCTTAGGTAAATGGTCTGAATGGTATATGACGAAAACGGCCGGTCTACCCTCCTCTTCAACTACACGATTTCTGTACTTTTCAGACGCACAAAATGGCATGCGCGAACAATTTCCAGCACTCTTGAGAAAGGGCTTTAAGGCGATGCCCGATGCAGACTTTGCTCTTTATACTGGCGATCTTGTAGACCATGGAGCTAGGGACTTAGAATGGGCGCAGTGGTTTTCTGCAGGGCAGTTCATACACGCAGAAATTCCAGTAGTCCCCGTGGTTGGAAACCATGAATATGCCCATCAGCATTTAACCGATGGCGGAAAACAGTGGGTTTTAAGCCGCTTTTGGCAAGATCAGTTTAAGCTTCCAACCTCTCCGGAGTTATCAAATCAATTACAAGAGACAGCTTATACTTTGCATTACCCTAATACCGACGTATTCATTGTTAATACGGAAATCAGGCACAATGAGACGGCATTCGCAATGCAAACAAAATGGCTAAGACAGACACTTAGTGAAAGTAAAGCAAAATGGAAAATTATCGCCTTTCATCACCCAATATTTTCAAACTGTGGAATGCCACTAAATAGTCCGGGGCAAGACGAGCCCGCAGTTCGCAGTGCTTTATTGCCATTAATAACAGAATTCAATGTTGATCTGGTTTTACAAGGACACGATCATGCTTACTCTAGAGGGAGTATAAAAAACGAGCCGGGCACGCATGTAAATAGTGTTTTTGTTACGGCAAGTAGCAGTCCTAAAGCTTATCCACTAAAGAAAACGCGATGGGATGAATACGAAGAATTCAATGTTACGTTAGAAAGAGTCGGAGAAAATACGCCGACTTACCAAGCTATAAAAGTACACGAGAACACTCTTTCATATCGTTCATATACCTTGACTGGAGAACTCTACGACGCTTTCGACATTACAAAAACACAACCTGGTAATGTGATGACATATCCCTATGACCTTATGAAAGAAAGGCTTTTCAGTAATACCGAGCCCTATAAACACCACAATTCACTCTACTAGTTGGTTATTTAATTTAGAGACTAATTTTACTTTAACGCCAACACTCAATAGCGTTGGCTTATCAAAAATAATCAGACATAGATAAATAGCGCTGCCTGATATGTTCAATTAACAGCTTAATTTTTCGAGATGGCTGGCGGCTGTAAGGATAAACGGCATAAACGCCTAACACCTTACCTACCCGCTCTGGAAACAAATCGACCAGTGTTCCATTACATAAATCTTCGAATACCAAACATTTAGGTACGTAGGCAATACCTCTACCAGCAAGAGCTGCTTTGCGAAGCGCCCCTGCATTATCACTTGAAAATGCGCCATCTACGGTGATGGTGTAACTGCCTTGAGACGACGTAAACTCCCACTCCCTTGCACCGGATGTGTGGTAGGAATACAACAAACAGTTGTGAAAGCTCAAGTCCTCAGGTGCTTTGGGCCTGCCCTTTCGTCTAATGTAATCCGGCGATGTGCAAACCACCCAATGGGAATCTAAAAAGTGCCGCGCGATCAGACTTGAGTCTTCCAAATATCCCGTTCGAATAACAAGATCAAACCCTTCCTCGACTAAATTTACAAATCGATTATCAAGAGACATATCAACGCTTAGCCCTGGATGAAGTGTACAAAACTCAGCTACCGCATCTGCTAACAGTAAGTCGCCCGAAATCGTTGGAACCGACATTTTAATGTGTCCGGATATTTGTTCACTGTATCCAGAAATTGTGTCGATAGCTTCCTGCGTGGACGCCTTTACATTCATGGCGCCTTGCTTCAAAGCTTGACCCGCTTCGGTAAGCGTGAGTTTGCGAGTAGTGCGATACAAAAGCTGCGTTCCCAGCTCTTTTTCAAGCTTTGCTATTCGCTTACTGACTACCGAGTTGGTAATGTTGTTCGCCTCTGCCACTTTGCTAAAACTGCCCATCTCCGCAATTTGTGCAAAGAGAATTAAATCGTCTGCTCTCACGTTATTACTTCACTTTTGGAAAAGATAAATTTCATTGTTGCCGTATATCCCTAAGGCGAGAAACGTTATATTTTTATCAAGTTAATTACAATCGATTAAAGACATGATTATTTCATCGCCGACTGATTATCGACGCGCTGCGCAAAAAATATTACCGCCGTTCCTATTTCACTACATTGATGGTGGTGCCTATCGAGAGCATACACTTAAACGCAATGAAACTGACTTGGCTGACATTGCATTAAAGCAGCAAGTGCTGAGAAATATGTCGTCGCTTGACCTTTCTACAACGGTCTTTGGTGAACAATTGGCTTTACCTATTGCCCTTGCTCCCGTGGGATTAACCGGAATGTATGCGCGACGTGGTGAAGTGCAAGCCGCTAAAGCGGCAGCAAACAAAGGCATCCCGTTTACCATGTCGACGGTGTCAGTATGTCCTATTGAAGAAGTCGCACCAGCCATTGAACGTCCAATGTGGTTTCAGCTCTATGTGCTTCGCGATCGCGGCTTTATGAAGAATGTTCTGGAGCGCGCCAAAGCAGCGGGTGTAACAACGTTGGTTTTTACCGTAGATATGCCTGTACCAGGGGCTCGCTATCGCGATAAACACTCCGGTATGAGTGGGCCATTTGCTGCAAGCCGTCGCGTACTGCAAGCGATGACCCATCCTCGTTGGGCATTTGATGTAGGCGTATTCGGTAAGCCTCATGATCTTGGCAACATTTCTACTTATCGTGGCGAACCGACCCAGTTGGAAGACTATATTGGCTGGTTGGGCGCCAATTTCGATCCGTCTATCAGTTGGAAAGACTTAGAATGGATCAGAGAGTTTTGGGACGGCCCAATGATTATCAAAGGCATTTTAACTGAACAAGATGCCAAAGATGCGCTGAGTTTTGGCGCAGAAGGCATTGTAGTATCCAATCACGGCGGTCGTCAGCTAGATGGCGTGCTTTCTACCGCTAAGGCTCTTCCAGCGATTGCTAGCGCGGTGAAAGGCGATCTAAGTATCTTCGTAGACTCAGGTATTCGTAACGGCTTGGACGTGGTGAGAATGCTGGCACTAGGTGCCGATTGTACTTTACTAGGGCGCTCTTTTATTTATGCACTTGCTGCTGAAGGCCAACAAGGAGTAGAGAACTTACTCGATCTGTACAAACAGGAAATGCATGTCGCGATGACACTATGCGGTGCAAAATCAGTCAGTGAACTTAACCTCGACTCTCTCGCTTCTTAGTATCGCTGGCACCAAGGTCACTAAAAAGAGCCATAGAATGTCACTGACATTATTTTTTATGGCTCTTTTATCAATGCACAAGTGGCTGGAAGCGTAATTTGCGCTTAATGATGCCCACCACAACAACTTCCATCATGCTCAGCCCAGTTTTTAAGTTTGGTGGTTTTGCCTATTCCCGGGTTAAAACTATTGGTTGGGTCTAATTCTCGGTAAAAGTTTTTCAGCGCATCTTTTGCAAAGTACTCGTGTCCCACATTGTGCTCTGCTGGATATTCAGCGCTTCTCGCATCGAACGTTTCCAGAATTTTACCCTTTAACAATTTGGCATCCGCCCCTTTTTTCAACACGTAATTCTGGTGCATTACGTGGCAGAATAAATGGCCGTAATACAGTTTCGTGTCTATCTGGTCGTCTATTTCTTTAGGCAGCACTTCAAACCAGTCGGGATCGTTGCGGCGAAGTGCAACATCGATGGTCATCATAGCGCCCACGTCTTTGCTGTGCATCACGTGGTAACGACCTATCGCGCCACCAGCAACAAAGCGATGCAAAATAGCCTTATCAGCTTCTTCTTCTGTACACTCAAAATAACTACCTTCATTGGTTTTAAAAAAAGCATCAAGGTAGGCTTTGGCCTCATCTACCCCGTCGTTGCTCATCTCCAATATCCAATGATGCTGATACTTGTCTCTGTACTCTTCCATTCGCTTAGGCAAGTGGTTAGGAAAAACGTAGCTCATATACTGCATAACGCGATCTGACATTTTGTTGGGTAAGAAGCCCAGCTTGTCAGTAAATGCGTCAAATTTGCGCTTAAATGCAAACAGCTTAGGAATAAATTTGGCGCCAAGCTTGCTGATAACGATAAACATATCTTTACCGTATTTCTTGGATACGTCGTAGCAATCGCGGTGAAGGTACTCACCCGAGTCAGGCAAGTTCTTAAAGGTAGAAAGAATATCGCGACGCACTTTGGTAAACACGGCGGCGTCATTAGACCCCACATAAAATACCTGCTTCTTCTCAGGAATAGGAAAGGTGTCTAGCCTCACTGCGAACACGGCAAGCTTACCCGCACAGCCTGAAGCTTCATGAAGTCTTCTGCCGTCATTGTTGAAGCGCGAAGGTGTGTCTGAATCAACGTCTCGAACTCGTTCATCATACTCGTTGTCTGATGCACGAGCGTCAGGGTGCTGAACGTCAGCTTCTTTGTAACGTTTGTTCTCAAGATTATTCAGAATTTCTTCTGGCTCACTACCTAGGTTAATCCCCAGATTGTTTACCAAAGATAGATTGCCATTAGCGTCGATTTGGGCAAAAAGCGCTAATTCAGTATAGGCAGGGCCTCGCTTGACCAAAGCACCACCTGAATTGTTACATATTCCCCCCACGATCGATGCGCCAATACATGAAGAACCAATCACAGAGTGAGGTTCGCGACCATAAGGCGCAAGCGTCTCTTCCAATCCAAACAAGGTGCTCCCCGCTAAGCCAACGATCTGCTTTCCGTTGTCAACTAACTGAATATCATCAATACGCATAGTACTGATAATAACGAGAGGCCTGTCGTAATCTTTACCATCTGGCGTAGAGCCACCCGTTAACCCTGTATTGGCCGCCTGCATAATAACCGCAACGTCGGCTTCAACACACAGCTTAAGCACACGCCAAATTTCGACAAGCGTTCCTGGGCGCACTACCGCAAGCGCTTCGCCCGCACCAAAACGAAACCCTTTAGTGTAAGGCTGCTTCTTCGCTTTATCAGTTAACAAATAGGCCTGCCCTACTACATCGCGCATTGATGCAATCAAAGACTGAGTGTCAACGTTTACGGTCATGGTTCTCTCTGTGTATTGAAATAATGGAAGGAATGACTTGGTGTTGAACTATACACTAACACCATTATTAACAAAGGGGGCAAGCCGCTTTTATCGAGATAATTTACTTATATTTAATTCGTTGAACACTTAGAGGCTCTAGCATTTAAGCAAAACTTACAGGCATTTTTCACTGTTACATTTTGTTACGCTTTGGAGGAGCAAGTTAGACCAGAGGAGTATTGTAAAGCCAATGTATAGTTCGTAAGGTTGATAGACACGAAAAGGAGCTTTCATGTCACATCAAGCGTTCGTTTTAACAAGAAAAAGTTTTTCAGAAAATACTAGAAGGGATGGGGCTTACGAACGATTCCTAAGTATTTTGCCGTCATGTGGATTTGTCGTCACAACCGGTGCGATTCATCCACCTCGAAGCGTGCTTAACAACACCTATACCTTCTTTATCGATGCGCAGTATTGTGACTCTGCCGCTATGCTCAACTTGCCTGTAGTCAACGATAACCCAGAGTTGAACAAAGTCATTTTCAACGTGCCAGAGTCTGACGTCGATTTTCATTATGCGGCACTGCAACATGGTATTAATGGTATTTTCCATATTGAAGATAGCTTAGAACTTCTGGTTCGCGGTGTTCAACAAGTTCAGGCGGGCAACAAATGGTTCAGTCGCGAGATTATGAGTCGCTATATTGATGCCAATTTAGTGTCTAAAGCAAAACCCGTTGCTGCACTTCAATCGTCACATACTGTGCTGACCAAGAGGGAGTTGGCCATCACACGCAAAATTGCAGATGGTGCCCAAAATCAGGAGATTGCAGACTGCTTACACATCAGCGTAAATACGGTGAAAACTCACGTTTACAGCATATTTAGAAAGACGGACTGCCGAAATCGCGTTGAGCTTATAAAGTGGTTCGATCATCAGTTTAGCCAACCACAACAAGTAAGCATCTAAACTGATAATCCATTGAATTTAATTGCGTATGGCGCTTACGCTTTTGCGCGCCATACGCCTTTCTCCATTCCTTGTAGCACCAACTCAGTCACCGCTTTTTCTATGCTTTGTTTAACGCACTCGAACATGGGTTCATTAGTCGTGTAGCCCGTTTCTGCTTCAAGCAAGCGCTTAAGCGAAACATACCTAAACAGGCCTGCTCTCACCTCCTGGCTTAGTACTTTCTTAGATGTTGAAACCGACACCAGTACTTGACCTGTTCTCACGTCAACTGCACGCATGTAAATGGAAATTTGATCTTCCCTAAACAGCTCACTCGCTCCAATGCCAAAGTACTCTACACCAGCGCCGCCGGTACGAATGTTGGTATCGTAGCTAATTATCCCACCTTCTATAATAATTCTAGCTGTCGTGAGTGGCGGCAAATCGCCTCCGCTGCTTTCGTCGGCTCTAATTATTTTGCGTTCGGTAAGAATGTTCTGCAGCCCTTCACGCTCCACAGGTAAAAACCACGATGTCTCGCTTAAGGTCTGAACAAGAATAGAGGTTGCGCCTTGAGTCACCGCAGTAGAAAACGAACTTGCCCCAGTGCTAGGTTTATATTGCCCGGTCTGGTCTCTAAACGCATATACAGAAACCGGAATTTGTCCCATAGGCGCTGGCAAGCTTTTTACTTCAGACAATGTGGCACTGTCTTTAATTACATCAGCGGCCGTTGTATCTGGCGGCAGCGTATTAGTGATGGACTGGCATCCTGCAAGCGCCATGGCCACTATTAAAAAAACGGTACTTCTCATGTATTTCCCTACCCAAACCGTGGAATTTCAACGACAGTAACCTCACCTGTCAGTAAGTTAGTAATGTTCACAACAATGCTGTCAGGATTACTCGTTATTAGTTCTACCTGAAAGTCACCACTAACAAAAATACTATCCTGATTGAATATGCTGTCTATCGGGTTTCCATCTTCATCATATTCTTGTTCACCGAATGCGATGTCTGTGATTTCGCGGACTATACGATTGATATAGGCGCGTTCGAGTGATTCTTGAAGGCGTTCGTCATAGGAGCGCTCACTGTAAGGCGCTGTATGAGCGTTTTGTGAATTCGCCTTGCTTAATAGAAATGATCCGTTAAGTGGATTACCACCGAATGACGGGTTGATCGGTTCATACACCAACTCTGTTGCTTTCACACTAGCTGAAGTCCACGAGCCAGTCGCGATTAAGGCTGCTATCAATATCCCTTTTTTCATTACCATTCGTCCCCTGCTAAATCTGGGCTTCTACTGTCTATACTCGCGTTTGCCACCGCGTCTAAAACTAACATGATGGCTTGCTGTACTTTTTCATCTAACGGTACTTGTCTGCGCCCCATGTACGTTTGATAAACCACTCTATTGTCGTAAATCACCGAAAGAAGAGTACCCGCTTGTGGCACAATAATTTCTTTAACAACAAGGTTCTTACCCGAACTGTCTGGGACTTCTCGCCAGTATTGGCTAATGCGAGAGGCAAACTCGTGGCCTTGGCGGCTAATACTGTTATCGAGCAACAGTCCACCTAGCCGAATTTCTTCTGCGTGAATCGGAGAAAAGAACACACCAAAAAGCAGTGTGATAAGAGAGAAACAATACAAGTACTTCATTTTACTGAATATAGCCGGGCAAACGCCCGGCTACTCATTTTTACATCTGTAGGTTTACATCTGAACAACGGTAGCTACGTTGTAGTCACCAACCTGCGTAACACTTACTGTGCCGCCGTTGCCAGTGATACTACCTGTAACTAAGTTATCGTTACCCATTTGCGTAACTTCAAATGTATTCATATCACCAGAAATAACGAACTGACCACCTGCGTCGTCTGTTACCCAGTTTCCTACGCCTTCTTGCATAACACTAACAATATTGTCGTCACCGTTAACCAATAGGTCTAGTAAGTTAAGCTCGCCCGTTTGCGAAACCATAATTTCGTTGTAGCTTGATGTAACGTTGCTTGCCAACTCAACTGATGCCGTATTTTCAACACCCTCTTGAGACATTTCAATGATGTTGCCATCAGCGTAGTAAGTTGCATCACCAATACCAGCTTGTGCTAACGCCAAGTTGGCATCGCCATCTTGCTCAATTTCAACGGTGTTAAACAGGCCATCGAAATTAACTGTGCTGATTTCATTGGCATCACCTACCTGAGTTAAATCAAACTCGTTGAATAAGCCAATTACGCCAGCATAAGCCGTGTTGCCTTCGCCCACTTGGTTAATTTCGAACGTATTCGCTTGTCCGCCGATAGTTTCTACGGTAGCTAAGTTAACGTCACCGATTTGATCGATATTAACTTCATTGCCAGAGCCTTCAAATACTCCTGTGGTAATCTCGTTGCCATCACCATCTTGTTCAAACTCTAGCACATTACCGTCGCCAACCATGCTCCAACCCACAGCGTTCTGGTCGCCATCTTGGTCAATTTCAATTTCGTTTTCTGATCCGATAACGGTTAAATCAGACACGTTGTAATAGCCGTCTTGAATAACATCGATAACGTTTGCATCACCGCTTAACTCGCGAACATACGATTCGTGCCAGTCACCACTTTGATCAACAAATACCGTATTGTCGTTACCCGCAATGGCATTATTAGCCCAGTTACCACCATCGCCCTGATACACTGATAACGTGTTTCCGCTGCCCGAAATGCTATTTATTGAGCGATTAAAAATAAAACCGATAGGGCCGCCATCACCTAATTGAACAAGTGAAACCGTGTTATCGTCACCTTCGACAACGACATTGGCTGTACTATTTAAACTATCTTGCTCAGATTCTAAGAAGTTGCCGTTACCTGTGACACTTGCAAAGAAGGTATTACCTGACTGCATTTGCGAAGCTAGTACTTCGTTTGCGTCACCCGTTACTTCTACAAAGATTGCATTTAAGTCACCTTCCTGACTTAAAATAGATTCATTACCTACCTCATTTCCCTCTGGTGCCGTTTGGGTTAGCGTAATTTCATTGCCTTCATCTGCAGCAATAAAATCTGCGGAAGCACTGAAATCAACTGTCTTACTCGCTGGAACTTCCTGAGCCGATGCCCACCCTGTCGCTGCAACTAAAAGCAATGCACTCGCTATTTTTGTTTTTTTCATTTTCACATTTGTCTCCCTATGGCAATCACATCATTCTTGATATTGTGTGATGTTAATCACCATTTCGTTCCCTATCTGGTAAACAGTAAAAGACTGTTCACCCAATTGATTAACATTGGCCACATTGTCGAACCCATCTTGAATAATCTCGAAATAGTTATTGCTGTTTTGCTGCAATAAATTAACGACGTTCCCCTCACCTAGCTGAGTGATAAGAGCTTCGTTATTACTGCCGTTTTGAACAACATTCGATAGGTTGGCGCCGTTGCCGCTTTGGATAATGTTAGTTATGTTATTTAGCCCAAACTGACTAACAGCGATGAAGACCGTTTCATCGTCTATCGTTATAGCTTGAGCATTCAGACTCATTGAAAGAGAAGATTCCACCATGTCTGAGCTTGTTGATAAGTCGGACTGTTGAGCATAAGCAGGAAGATTTACGGCTAGAAGACTGCACCCCGTAATGGCTGCCAACGCAACGGCTCTACATGCCTTAGCGTTATTAGCAAATTGGCTCTTTTTAACCTTTAACTTCTTGTCCATGAGAACGACTGCTTCCTTGATTAACAACAAAGGTGACCCCTCTATAACACTCCTTAAGACGGCGAGAATCCATCACCAATAAGTTGTATTTATTACAGGTCAAATACAGTTAGCACACGTTAAATCAGCAAGTTATTTATAATGGGTAATACCATAGTGCTAGATTTGACGAAAATTCACGCACCGAGTAATTATTGGTAAGACCACCTAGTTTTTGTAGGGTCTTTTAACGGGTATTGCTACAGCGCGCCCCTAAGACATAGAGATCAGAACTACCTGTCAAAAATCATAGTAATTAAGTACCACTTTGGGCTTCTCTTCTCACTTTTTCCTAGTGGTTAAGTAGTATTTTTGAGCAAATTTTACTGTTAGGGGTGGCAGGTTTTTAAATTTGCGTTATAAGTTTTAACCGTTAGTTATATCAGACCGAACGAGAAGGTTCTGTGATTAAAGCATTATTGCTAATTATGGAATCTAATTATGAAAACAAAGCCTTTTAAAACAGGCCTTTCAGCACTGTCATTAGCCCTTCTACCGCTAATGGTATCTAGTCATGCACACGCCGCAAAAGCCGAAATTTTCGACGATAGCGTTATCGTTGTGTACAAAGAAAATGTAAGCAAAGCGGAAAAGATGCGCGCTCGCTCTTCGGTAGGTGCACGAATTAGTGACGCAAACCGTGATGAGGTAGATGATCGCTTCTCTAACCTTTTAAATGGTCGTATTGCCAAACTGGAACTTCGTGGCAAGTCTGTAAAAGACGCCATAGAAATCTTAAAGAAAAATCCTGCGGTTAAAATCGCCGAGCCAAACTTCTTGTACCGCAAAGCTCTGGTACCTAACGATCCTTCTTATGGTGACCTATGGGGTTTGAATAACACCGGTCAAGCCGGCGGTACTGCAGATGTGGATATTGACGCGCCAGAAGCATGGGATATTACAACCGGTGATAGCGATGTGGTCATCGGCGTTATCGATACGGGTGTTGACTACAATCATGAAGACCTTGCAGATAACGCGTGGGTTAACCCAGGTGAAATTGCTGGAAACGGTATTGATGATGACGGCAACGGTTATATTGACGATGTTTACGGTATCGATGCCTTTAACGGCGATTCTGATCCTATGGACGACGATTCTCACGGTACGCATGTGGCCGGGACAATTGGCGCTGTGGGCGGAAACGGAATTGGCGTGGTCGGTGTAAACCATGACGTGTCAATCGCTGCATGTAAATTCTTAGGTCCTGACGGCGGTTCAACCGCTGGCGCTATTGAATGTATCGATTACTTCACCGACCTTAAAGAGAACCGCGGCATCAATATTAAAGCTACCAACAACAGCTGGGGTGGCGGCGGCTATAGTGAAGCGCTAGAAACTGCTATTGAAGAAGCTGGCCAAGCGGGTATTTTGTTTGTTGCTGCGGCAGGTAACTCTGGTTCAAACAACGACAACGTAGATAACTACCCGTCTAACTATGTCACTACAACAAACAGTCTGCTTGCAGTTGCTAGCCACACTCGTACTGACGGAGACAGCGGCTACTCTTACGGTATTGAAACTGTAGACATCGCGGCGCCAGGTACAGCTATCCTATCTACAGTCCCAGGTAACGGCTATGCGGCATACTCAGGCACATCAATGGCAACGCCACATGTTGCGGGTGCAGCAGCACTTGTGTGGTCACTAAACCCAGAACTTACGCCATCTGAAATGAAAGAGCTGTTAATGTCTACAGGTGAAACTAGCCTATGGGCTGATGGTCGCACCGTATCTGGTAACCGCCTAAATGTACTTAACGCACTTGAAGAAGCTGATCCAACTCCAGGTTTTAAACTGGGCATTACACCTGGTTCAGCTGAAATTGAAGCGGGTGAGACCTACACCTTCACTATTGAAGTTGGTTCAATTGCTGGCTACGAAGAAGAAGTACAGCTATCGCTTGCAGAGCCAAGTGATATCGCATCTTTAAGTGCAAGCTCGGCAATGCCTGGCGATACGGTAACACTGACCGTAGAGACATCTGAAGATACGCCTTGGGGTCCATACAGCTTTACGGTGAACGGTGTAAGCGGTGATATTGAGAAATCTAAATCAGCGAATCTTTATGTTTACCCTCAAGGACTAAACGAATTCCCTTACGCGTATTCTGGTGATGCTGTACCTACGTTACCGAATGAAGAAGATCCAGACGATGTCGGCGTGGACCTAGTGATTAACGTTCCTGACGACTTAACCGTATTCGGTATGCAGGCGTCGGTAAATATCACACACACCTATAGCGGAGATCTCGTACTATCACTGACCTCTCCTCAGGGTACGACCACCGTTCTTCGTCAGAATCAAGGTGGCGCTACAGATGATATCGTTGAGAGCTATAACTCTGATGCCTTTAACGGCGAAGTAGCAACAGGCGATTGGACCTTGAACGTGCTTGATACGTTCAACGGTGACAACGGCACTGTTAACACATGGAGCCTTGTGGTGACCGGTATTGGTGAAGTAGGCCCAACACCGCCTAACTCTGCGTTTACCTATGACGCTTCAGGATTATCAGTAAGCTTTACTAATAACAGTAACGACGTTAATGACGACATTGTCAGCTATAGCTGGGACTTTGGCGATGGCTCTACTTCAACGGAAGAGAACCCAACGCATGTTTACGCGAGCACTGGCGCCTATGACGTAACCCTTACGGTTACCGACTCTGAAGGCCAAACTGGCGTATCAACAGAAACCGTATCAGTTTCAGATAGCAACATTGTTGCAGAAATTGACCGCGCTATGCTGTCTCGATTCGGTTCGTTACGCGTAGATTTATCATATAGTGGCTCGATGGCCGATACTGTAATGATTTATCGCAACGGTGAGCTACTTGAAGAAGTAAGCAACACTGGACGTTATCGCGACAGAAGCAGAGGCGTTCAACCTGGTGAGTATACTTATATGGTTTGTGATGAAACCTCTGCATGCTCTGCACCAGTGTCTGTAAACCTTTAATGTAGTTTGCGTATCGCTGACGCGCTCTTCGTGACAGTTGGCGAATGATACGCTGAACAGTTAAGAGTTAAGCAATTGCCGGCCAAGGATAGGCCGGCTTTTTTTATTCTGAGAATTAAAGAGAGCACCAATCTAAGCCATCGGCTTATTCACTATAAGCCAAATACAACGTACACTTGATGCATTAAGAAATAATAAGCATTTTTTCATGCACATACTCATTATTGACGATCACGAAATTGTAAGGGATGGCATTAAAACACTCATCGAGCAAGAGTATGGCTGGCATGTTTCCTACGCAGTAAGCTCTCTGGATGCTCTTCCCTCCTTCGCTACGTTAGACGATATTGACGTTGCCATTCTAGATATATCACTAGCACAGGAAAGTGGTTTCGACACGCTAATAAAAATCAAGAAAGACTCGCCGTTTATAAAGTGCCTAATGCTGAGCATGTATGATCATGTAGGCTATATCAGTAAAGCGCTTGAACTCGGCGCCGATGGCTACGTTACAAAGAATGCCGCCACCAAAGAGTTAATGGACGCGTTGGAATCTCTAGAAAAAGACGAGAATTATCTAAGCACAGATATTAGTAAAAAGTTAGCTTTCGGTGATAAACAGCTAACCTCTATCCTTACTGAAAGGGAAAAGGAAATTTTCTTACTGTTAGCAAAAGGATTCCAGCCAAAACAGATTGCCTACTACATAGACACTGCCCCGAAAACAGTGATGGTTCACAGAACTAATATTTACAAGAAACTCAATGTAACCTCACAATTTGGTTTACTTAGAATTGCGTTAGAAACTGGGTACCTGGACGTTTCTGACGTTATCTACGACGATACGCTAGTCAAAGCAAATTGATGAATCTAACGCGGTATTTCAACGTTACCTATTTACTAATGGGATTAGGTTATACCGCGCTATTTCACGGCGTGTGGTTGTTCAGCACCCAATTTGAAATTATTTCAGGTACGGTGAGCTGGTATTTGCCTGCTGGAGTTCGCCTGGCGGCGTTTTTACTACTGCCAATTTACAGCTGGCCACTGCTACTCATCGCAGAAAAATCAACCCACTTCATTTTATTTCACCCCGGTGGCATTCTCGACAATACGGCGTTTTTAAGTGGAACCATAGGTTGGTATTTAGTCCATTTAGTGCTGTCACCCGCAGTAATTTGTACATGCGTTTATTTATTCAGACGTCGCTTTAGCGCACCTTATATAGACAATGTTTCCAGCACCCTTGCCACGTTGGCTTTTGGTGTTCTTATAAGTGTTGCTCTTGGGGCGGTATTTTTGGGCAGAAGGGCTATTGAACTGCAAACAGGCATAGAGGTTTTTCTTTCTATTTTGTTTGATTTTTCATTGGGTGACTTTGTAGGAATTGTTGTTCTTTGTCCTTTTCTTTTCGCATTATATAAACGGCCTTCTATCCCCAAGAGTCACTTAGTACTGTACCTTACAACAATCGCTTGGCTGGTTTTGCTGATGCTGAGCAGCTATGCCTACTCCCAACAAATTAACATCAGCTATCAGGTTAAGTATCTAGCGGTTTTCCCCACGCTCTTTTTATCGTATCGCTATGCCATAGTTGGCAGTGCGTTTTCGTGTTTACTCATAGGTATTACTGCGTTCGTGGTGGCAAACCAGAGCGCACTTCCTCCCATTGAGCATCAGTTTTACATCTTAGCATCATGTACAAGTTGCCTCATTTTAGGTGCGTCAATTAACCAATCTACCTTGCTGAATATGAAGCTTGCGAAGAAAAACGAGGATCTTGAAGTATCGGTGCAAAGCGCTCAAGCACTGGCCAGTCAATTAGTGGTAGTGCAAGAAGATGAACGAAAGCGCTTATCGCGGGATTTACACGACGACTTTGGTCACCGCATAGTCGATTTGAAACTTCAACTGTCGTTAGATAGCAGAGAAAGCGACAACGACATGATGCTCAATAAGATAGATGCTCTATACCACGCAATGAAGAAAAGCTTAGGGGGATTACGTCCGTCCGGTATTGATACACTTCCCATTGAAAGCGTGATCCAACGTTCAGAGATTTTTACCACGCTCAAGCGCGCAAACATAGATTATTCGTTTAACGTTAGCGGCACGCCAGTACCGTTCGATTCAGACCAGAAAATACATATCTATCGAATTGTGCAGGAAGCGGTGACAAACAGTATAAAATATGCCAATGCGACGTCGCTCAGCATTGATATCAACTATGCGCAACACAGTGCCGTATTTATCGTTACTGACGACGGCGGCGGCATCCCTGAGCATATTGCCCAACTAGCAAACGCTGAACCCACACTCGGCCTGCTGTCGATGAGAGAACGCGCAAAGTTGATAAATGGTGAGTTTGATATTTCCCAGAACAAACCAACAGGCACCCGAGTTTGCCTGACTTTGCCCTACAGTGCTTAAGTTACTCCACTGCGTTTTAGGTGCGTCGCTGCACCCTTTTTATGCTACATTGCTGTTGATTTAACTACTATTTTGATAACCGTATGCAAAAAAATTTCATTACTCGCCGAGCCCGCTTTTTTAGACAGTGCCTGAACATTGCTGTCCTAATTGCCACTTTCACCACGTTAAATGGCTGTGTAAGTACTCAAAATGAAAGTCCTTACACTTACGCTCCGTCTGCATCACCCTATCAAGATGTGGTCAATGCACAGCAGCGAGCTGTGGAACAAAGCAAATTACTTTTGGTTGTACTGGGTGCTCAGTGGTGCCACGACAGTACTGGCTTAGCTGAGCGTTTTGCGACAAAGGAAATGGACCTGATTCTACGCGCTCATTATGAAACCGTATTTGTTGATGTGGGAACACTTGAAGACAGAAGAAATATAACCGAGCGATTTGACTACCCCATTTATTACGCCACACCAACAGTAATGGTGGTTGAACCTAAAACCAGCGCATTGTTAAACAGAACGTCAATGGATATATGGGGGCGCGCTGACAGCATCCCCTTATCGGAGTACATTCAGTATTTCTCTCGCTTTCCTGCAATGACAACTGCGCAAAAAGCCCCGTTTATTAACTGGGAAGCGACAGATGAAGAAGAAGCTTACAATAAAGAGCAAGCACTCAGATTACAAAGCGCTTATGACAAACTCGGTCCGCTACTTGCGCTAGATTTACAAGGTAATACCCCACAAGGGCTTAACGAGCTATGGAAAGAGACCAAAGGGTTTCGCACTGAACTGCAAAAAACGCTGATAAAGCGCGCCGAGCTTACGTTAGATTCTGAGAATGGCAACGGAGTCAACACCACGCCAGCATTGCGACACTACAATCCGTTTTCGTGGGAACATAATTAGGGCCTGTATATGGTCTCCCCCA